>NZ_CP041360.1:7962500-8262500 GCF_006965485.1 Spirosoma sp. KCTC 42546 | reverse complement strand
GGCTCGTGATACCACTCGTAATACCGGTGCCGATGTTGGGTGATAGGTTAACAAAACACTGAAAGCCTGGCGGAACCCCTACTATTGGTCCCTGGTAAGATGCCAGATCGTCGGGCATACGCGAAAAAATACCCCCCCACCCAAACGTATAGCCCGTTAAAGTGGCTCCATTGCAGTAGGTGGCTTTGTCGGGCCAGAATGTATCGGTAGGTAGTTTTATCCAGAATGAAATCGTCATTCCGTTCTGAAAGGTGAGCGAAGAGGAGGGCTGAAGAAATATCTTATCGACGTTAGAGAACGAAGCGTCGGCCTGCTGAACCCCGTGGAAGTACGCTCCTTTGCCTTTCTGGCCCGCCACATAGTCGATGCCGTTGGCCTGGCCGTGGTTGTTGTTACCGCTTTTGTCGGTAGCGTTGCCCTCAAAGGGGAAATAAGCAACCAGCCCGCTGCTGAGGTCGGCTTTGTAGAGATAAAGGCTTTTCAGGGCATCGTCGCTCAGGCTGGGATCGGCCCTCATGTTGGCATAGCCACTACATTCGGGCAGCACACAGCCGTTGCGCAGATTATTCGGAATCTGCTCATACGCATCCGCAAAACTGTAACCTGCCAGCATCGAACCCAGCAAATTGGCAAAAGCCTTCACGCCAATGTTTTGGATTTCGTCCCAGCCAAGGGCTAGTTTGGCGCCGTTGGCCGTAAAAGCTTTCAGGAGGGCTTTATTGCGGTCTTTGCTACCCTGGCAGATATTGAGCAGCACCAGGCTGTTGGGAAAACGTTTTTTTGCGTACACACGCTGGATCAACTCGTCCGAAATTTCGATATAAGCCCGGTATACGTAGTTGTTCTGCTGTCGCTCTTCATACACATTAACGCGCATCGGCAATCCCAAGAAGCGTTCATCGTTCTGGAGCTGAACGTATTGGTTTAGGTAAGCTATAAAATCGTCTTTGTAGGGTTGGGGAGAGGGAGAGGCCAACCGGTTCATCTGAGCATCGCCGATAGCCCGTGCGCCGGTGCAGATCCAGGTATGCCCGGTGGCTTCGTCATAAGCACCGTGTGAATTGAGAAAAATAACGCCGTATTGACTCAACTGGCTGCCCATAAAGTCCAATGTCATGGCTTCGTTCGGAATGTTATCGACGATATAGTTTTTGTTGAGAAAGCTGGCGCGAATCCGTGGATAAAAGCTGGCGGTACCTCCATGCCCGTCGTCGTTGGAGTGCTGGTTGATCCAGACTACTTTTTTATTACCGGGATAGTCGGCGGCCGTGCGAGCCTGCCGGTTGTCGGTCGTGCCCGGAATCGAAATGCTCTGGGGCATAATTTCGTCGAGTTCATCGTCTGAAAGCGACTCGCTTTCGGGATACCCAAAACTCCAGGCCACCTGAATGCCCTTCGTAAACGTAACGACCAGCTCATTCGGGTTGATTCGAACATCGGTAACGCCCGAAACTTTTCGATAAGTACTGCTTTGAGCCTGATAAGCTGCCCTGATTTTTTCGGGCGTCGATCCGTGCAGGATGGGCGTAGCCGATTGTGCAATGGCCCCGTAGGCTTCGGCAACCTGGATCTTGTCGGCTTCGGTCAAGCCTGCGGCTGGACTGGCGGGCGTGTCGACGGTTTTGGGGCTACATCCATAGATAACTAAGCCTGTACAGCCTAGTAGTAACAGCCATTTTTGCCACGTAAGCATACGAATAAGAGAAAAAGAGAGCGCCTGTTTCAGATAAATAAATTGGTGTGGATACAAGTGGGTACTCCGTAAGAAGTAACCTCTTTCGTTCACAAGTTTATACAGGGCTAATCAGGCTGCCAATCCAACGATTGGAATGTGGCGGGTGAGGCTCAGTGGTCGAACCACCAGGATTCAAAGGCGGCTCGATGCGTGCGCGAAATTCGGATAGTTTGCACCGGTGCGGTTTTCAAAAAAACCTCTTCGGCTGCGTAAGAGTCGATATAGAGCCGGTTCAGAACGTAATCGTTGGTGGCAAAGAAAAAATACGAAGGCAACGGTTGTCGCCCAGTCGACAGGATGTCGATACGGGCTTTGTAGTGGGCTAGTGGGTAGCCGCTTATCAGCGGAAGTTGACGGTTGCTGATTCGGATTTCAGTAACGGGGGCAATCGATTTCAGGTAAACAATATCTCCGGCATAAACCATCTGGTTATCAATGCGGAGGGTTTTGGCAAGGCGGTCGTTGAGTATCCATTGATTCAGGTCTTCAATGAGCTTACCGTAGCCTTCGACGGTTAGCGTTCCTTTATCAAGAATACGGACGGGGTATTTAAATTCGGAGCCGGAAATGGATTCGTAGACTTCCGTTCGTCCGGTATACAGAATAATCTTAAGGGTTTCAAGGCCGTTATAAATTCGATTATTGTAGAGGTAGCTCACCAGCGATGACCCGCTCATATTTGGCATGTGGGCATCCAGGAGTAACACGTCGGGCCGGTGTTGAGCAATGAGGTTAAGTCCTTCCTGTGCACTTTGGCCCGTTGCCAGCACACGTACTTTATCGGCAAAGAACGTCTGGAAAATAAGCTGGTGCGTATCCAGAATATTTGGGATATCGTCAATCAGAAGGCAGGTAAACATAGGCAGAAAGTGGGGTGTGTAGCCTGAAAGACAAACGGGTGAAATTAGGATTTGATAACCTTCAGCATCAGTTCGACGCGGGTTCCCTGTTCTAAGTCAATAAATTGAACCGAAATACCAGCCTCGCGCATCACCTCAATCGACCCTTTGGACTTGCTGATTTTCTGACCGAGCGACGCCAGGGCCTGTTGTTCCTGCTCCTGAATATCGGCCACGCGTTGCCGCCCAACGCCATCGTCTTCTACTATACACCGAATAATACCGGGTTGGTAAGGATCAAACCGGACTATCAGCCGACTAGCCGACCCTTTATGAAAAATACCATACTTAATGGCATTCTCCACAATCGGTTGCACAAGCAGTGGCTGAATCAGGGTTTTAGGGTCCAGGGCCTCCGAAATACTGATACTTTCAGTCAGTTCGGTTTCTTTCTGAAGGTAGTAGACCTGTTTGGTGAGATGAATATAGCGTTGAATAAAGCTGATTTCGTCTTCCAGTCGGATATGTTTTTGGCGGGAGGCTACCACAAAACTACGCATTAGACTCCCGAATAGACTCAGCATATCAAAGGCTTTGAACTTTTCTTCGCGCAGGGTTAGATTCTTGATAACTTCAATAAAATTAGCGGCAAAATGGGCATTTACCTGGCCCTGCAAAGCCCGAAGCTCCAGCGTAGCCCGTTTTATCCGAAGCTGGAACTGGTAGAAAATAGCCAGCCCAACAACGCCACCGATTAATAGCCAGAACCACCATTGCTGCCAGATGGGGCGTCGGATACGAAACGCAAACTGAACATGAGCGCCATCGCTGCTGCTCACGAGCAGCCTGTAGGGGCCTGGTTGCAGGTAGTGAAGCTCATACGTAAGATCAGGTTTTCGAACCACCGCCACCGTATCGTCTGCTTTCAGTAACTGGTATGTATACATCATGGTACCAGTCGCCTGAAAATCCAGATTTTCGAGCATCAATCGAATTGTATTGTCTTGATTGTCAAGTAATAAATCTTGGCCAGCTTGTGGATACAGAAGGGTCGAATCCTGACGATCGACCGGAAATGTGACGCTTTTTATCCGCAATTGCGACCGATGCGAGGGCCAGGCTAACTGCTGTGCCCTATTTAGTTCGGTAAAGCCCCCGGCGGTGGCAACAGCGAGCTGCCTGGCTTCGGGCCATACATCCAGAACCTGATTGGATGGCAGGCCATCTGCCTGGTCAATGGTTCGTATTGTTCGACCATCAAGTAATTCAACCAGCCCTTCCGACTGCGTGCAGGCCCAGGCATGGCCCGGTCGGTCGGTCACAACCCGATTCACGACCGTGCCAGTAAATTGAGGCAACTCCCGCAAGTGCCCGGTTTGTGGTTTATGCAGCCACAAACCGCCCGCTTCGTAGGCTACATATAACAAACCGGCTGAATCGGCAGCCAGTGTAGTCACCGAACTGGCCGGAAAGCCAGACACCGTTTGTGGCGATGCATTGATATGGCCGAGCGGAACCCGGTAAAGGCCATCGGGCCGACCCAGGTACAGCCACTTTCCAACCGGAACCGCGGTATAGGATTTCCCAACGGCCACCGGCAAAAAGCGAATCTGGTTGGGCCGGAAAGAGGCCTGCCAGGTTCGGCTCCCTTCGGCAATATAGACCGTGGGGCCGTTGGTAATGGATTTGGGGGCGGCTGTAATGGACAGGGGTATCCGCAGCGGAATCTGCATGGGCACTGTGTCGCTGAAATAACGGCTGATTTTGAGTGGAATGTAGTTAGGTAGTGTCGGCTTATCGATATAGGTAATAGCCAACTGCCTGTTGTTGGCAATGAGCAAATGGCCCGTAGGCGTACAGGCCAGGCCCCGGATGTAATCATTGAAGGGGGGAGAGAACCTAAGTGGTTGCCAGGTTGGTGCATTGGCTGGGCGGTACAGCAACCGTCCGGTTTCGGTGCCAACCCAGTATCTGCCCTGGCGGTCTTTGGCGATATAACGAAGAGCTTCTCCGAAAGACCAGGTGCGCGAGTTGGCTAAGGCCTGTTCGGGCACCATTAAAAAATCATTATTGACTGTGGTAAACCACCAATTTTTTTGCCGGTCAACGGTCAGACTTTTGATCTGGAGTGATTGTAGGAAATCTGAAAACGGTAGCCGTTTGAGTTGTGGGGACATTACTTCTCGTTTCTTCTCGCTGGTTTCGTAGGAGATATAGCCATTCGGAAGCTGTTGATAGCCAAACAAGCGATCCGTTTGGATAGGGTGCGAGGCCAGTTTTCGACCTGAGCGATGATACAACTCAATGCCCTTGTTGGTGCCAACCAGAAATGTGCTGTCTGTCAGTAGCAGCATGTTGTCAATATCAATAGGGGTGTTATTCGGATTGTCAACGGAGGCAAAGCGCTGCCATGTATTGTGTTTAAACCGCCAGATCACCGTTTTCTGGTGGGCGACTTGCATAGCTACATTACCCGCCAGAAAGACATTGCCCAGTGGCATACCCTGACGCATGGTTTGGGGCGGGGCAATAACGTTGACCCCGTCTGCCGAGCAGTGCAGTAAGAGTGCAAAGAAATTTTGACTGTCATTAAAGTGGTTGAGATACACCAGAACCGTGTCGGGGCCAATGGTTTGGTATTGAAGAAAAGCGGTTGAGAAGGAAAGGGTACTGATTTTTTTTTGATAAAGAATATGCTCGGGTGCTACCCGAACCTGCCGAATTCGGTCGGTTCGCAGGTCAAAATACTGAATCGTAAGGCTATCGTTAAAATAGGTTTCAAAAAACAGGTGACCGCATTGATCCTCAAACAGTCCCCATATGTCGTTATGAGCCAAGCCTTCCTGTGTCCGAAACGGCTGAAAGCTTCGGCCATTATACCGGGCAAGACCCTGGGTAGATGTTAGCCAGATATACCCTTTTGAATCTTGAAACGGCGAATACAAGACACCATCGGGCAGGCCATCTTTTTCGGTAAAGGCACGAATGTAAGGCTGTTGTGCCTGAACAGTCGTTATCAACCAACCTAATAATAGAAATAGAAGCAGAAGCTGACCTTTCATGTCTGCACGTACAAGGTCTCAAATATGTACGCTTAAGGAAGGTTTACCAAACCAATGATTAGAAAAAACAACAAGCCCGACTACGGCTATGGTAGTCGGGCCTAATGATATATAATATATTGATGTGGTATACTTATCCAGCTCTGATGCGCCATATTACTGACGCAAGTAAGATGCTGGCTAGTGTCTCTCTAGAATTATACGGCTATAGTCTTACCAGGTACCGCTATCTGATACCAGCCGTCTTTATCGGGCAGGGTCTTAGGCATTGCGTCCCAGGACAGTGTAGTTGGGAACAAGTCAATTTGCGAATTCAGGGCTTCGTCCCATTTCACAACTTTGCCCGAATAGGTAGCCATACGACCCATAAGGGCTGTCATCGTGCTTTTGGCTACGCGTTCGGCATCCGCAAATTTATATTCGTTTTTGGCGATGGCTTCGAACAGTTCATCGTGCTCAATCTGGTACGGATTGCCGTCGGCTTTCGCGTTGTGCGTATAAATGGCTTGGCCATTATAGCCCATCAAGGCACTGCTTTTCTTTTCCATGCCTTCAATCTTACCTTTTGTACCCAGGAACATTTCGTCTACCCGGCTGTATGTACCTTCGTAGTGGCGGCACTGGCTGTTAATGGTCGTGCCATCGGCATACACGTAATCAACGATATGGTGATCAAAAATTTCGCCGTAGTCTTTACCTGTCCGAACCTGCCGACCGCCTGTTCCCTGGCAGGAAACCGGGTAACTATCTTTCACCCAGTTTGCTACGTCGATATTGTGAACGTGCTGTTCGTTGATATGATCGCCACAGAGCCAGTTAAAGTAATACCAGTTGCGCATCTGGTAGTCCATTTCGGTTTGACCCGGTTTGCGGGGCTTTTGCCAAACACCTCCGCTAACCCAGTATACCTGCCCGCCCACAATATCGCCTATGGCACCATCGTGAATGCGCTTAATCATATCACGATAACTGGGCTGGTAGCGTCGTTGTAAGCCAACGACTACGTTTAGTTTTTTTCGTTTTGCTTCTTCGGCAGCTGCTAATACACGTCGAACACCTGGCGCATCTGTAGCAACGGGTTTCTCCATAAATACCTGTTTGTTCTGCCGGATGGCTTCTTCAAAATGGCTTGGCCGGAAACCCGGTGGTGTGGCCAGAATAACTACGTCAGCTAAGGCCATCGCTTGTTTATAGGCGTCGAAACCCACGAACTTGTGGTCTTCAGGCACATCTACTTTTGGCGAACCATCAGCTGCTTTCAGGCCTCGTTCCGTCAGTGCTTTGTAGGCATCATCAAGTCGATCGCGGAATGCATCGGCCATCGCAACAATTTTGATGTTTTGCTTGGTGTTAAGTGCCTGCTGAGCCGCACCTGTACCACGCCCGCCACAACCAATGAGTGCCACTTTAATGGTATCGTTTACCGAAAAATGGAAGCGTGAAGTTGGCCGTTCAATTGCCTGTGCACTAAAGGGCAAGCTGCTCAAAATGGCGCCACCCGTAAGCAAGCCAGATGTTTTTAAAAACTCCCGGCGATCCTGATTTGATTCTTGTGCCATGTATTATCTAGGAAAAATATCGGTTGAGAAAGTTGTCAGGTAAAAAAGAACGCTTAACATTGAATTTACTATTGGCTATCTAAACATGTTCGCTTTACCTTGCATGCACATTAAAATAAATTAATCAATGTCAAGAAAAATTTGTACAAAAGGTAGGGTTGTCCGTACTTTTAGCCGAAAGTAACCCGCAGTTACATAACTGAATTCTTACTAGCTACTTATGAGAAAAATAATTACTTATTCCCTGCTTTCCGGGCTGGTTAGCTTATTAAGCTTGACTGTGTTTGCCCAGACGCGCGTTTCTGGAAAAGTGACCGACGATGCGAAACACGATGAGCTCGCCGGAATCAGCATTGCTGTAAAAGGTAAGGTTATTGGAACAATTACTGATCAAAAAGGTAATTTCTCCCTGACAACCAATACGCCAACTCCATTCGTCATTGCTGTAACAGGTGTTGGCTTCCAAACACAGGAGTTTACGATCAATGGGGACCGTAGTGATGTTAACGTTGTTCTGAAAGAACAGGTCATGATAGGTCAGGAGGTTGTCGTTTCGGCCTCGCGGGTAGAGGAAAGCGTACTGAAGTCGCCGGTCTCGGTTGAGCGATTGGACATCCGCTCGTTTCAGGCTACACCGTCGGCTACATTCTACGATGCACTGCAGAACATTAAGGGTGTAGACATGAGTACGCAAAGTCTGACGTTTAAATCGGTTAACGTACGGGGCTTTGGTGCAAATGGTAATACACGGGTCGTGCAATTGCTGGATGGCATGGACAACCAGGCGCCGGGACTAAACTTCTCAGTAGGTAATATTGCGGGCGTATCGGAGCTGGATCTGGAGAGTGTTGAATTACTTCCGGGCGCGGCTTCTGCACTATATGGGCCCAATGCCATCAATGGCTTGTTGCTTATGAACTCGAAAAGCCCATTTCTGTATCAGGGGCTGAGTGCGTATGCTAAAGCAGGGGTGATGAGCGCCAGCAATCGGTCAACAGCAACAACGCCATTTTATGATGCCGCGTTTCGCTACGCCAAAGCATTTAATAACAAGTTTGCCTTTAAAGTTGGAGTATCCTATCTAACCGCTAAAGACTGGCAGGCAACGGATTATCGTGACCAAAGTTATTCCAATGGCTTTACACTCGATAACGGGAATCGTACGAATAACTCAGGGTATGATGGTATTAATATTTATGGCGATGCCAGTGCTAACCTCTATTCGAATCTGTATGGTAATGGCGTACCTGGAACCGGGGCAAACGGTACTTCGGCGATTTTAGGTGCCATTGCTACTACCCCGATTCCACAGGCTGGAAATGCAACCTTGCCACAATTGACAGGCCTGACACCCCAGCAGATTTTTAATAACATTATCCCTAACCTGAATATTTCACGGACGGGTTATCAGGAAAGCGATCTGGTACAGTATAATGCTTCTAACCTAAAACTGAACGGTGCGTTGCATTATCGGCTGAATGATAATGTTGAAGCTATTGTTCAGGCAAACTGGGGAACGGGTACAACTGTGTACACGGGTGCTGACCGCTATTACATTAAAGGTTTTAAACTGGGTCAGTACAAACTTGAGCTACGCGGGTCTAACTTCTTCGTGCGGGCCTATACCACACAGGAGCGGTCGGGTGATGCGTATGCTACGTCTATATTGGGACAGGGAATCAATGA
Source organism: Spirosoma sp. KCTC 42546 (assembly GCF_006965485.1). NCBI lineage: Bacteria > Pseudomonadati > Bacteroidota > Cytophagia > Cytophagales > Cytophagaceae > Spirosoma > Spirosoma sp. KCTC 42546. The sequence continues at coordinate 8,253,619 of NZ_CP041360.1, read as the reverse complement.
AGCCTGGAGTGGCAGTGCATCTACCTGGTTTCCTACCTATTTTGGTACCTATGCACAATCGGCCCTTACAGGCTATGCTGGCGCTTACTTAACGGCTCTGGGGGCTGGGCAAACACCTGCGGCTGCATTGGCTGCGGCTCAGGCATATGCAACCAGTCAGCAATCAACGCTGTTGAATCAGGCTCGTGGGGCTGCTGATAAAAATCGGTTGCTGCCGGGTACACCTGGTTTTCAGCAGGCGTTTGATGCCGTTACCGGGAAGCCAATTCCGGGCGATGCTACAGGTGTAGGGGCACGGTTCCTGGACAAAACCAATCTTTACCATGGAGAGGTTATGTACAACTTCAGCAAACTGATCAATCCTAAAACGGTTGAGTTGATTGTGGGAGGTAACGTCCGTCGGTATGCGCTTAACTCAGAAGGCACGCTGTTTGCGCGTGACGAAAACGGCAAAGAATTTACCATCGATGAGTACGGAGCTTACGTGCAGGCATCGAAAACGCTGGCCGACGTGCTGAAACTGACAGGATCATTACGGTACGACAAGAATCAAAACTTTAAGGCTCAGGTAAGTCCGAGATTCTCAGCGGTATTAACGGTTGCTAAAGTGCATAATTTCCGGGCATCGTTTCAGCAGGGTTTCCGGATTCCAACCACGCAGGATCAGTACATTGATCTAAACACTCCAAGTGCCCGCCTGATTGGCGGTTTGCCATTTTTCAAACAGAAATACAATTTCAGCGGTAGCCCGGTATATACACTTCAGTCGGTGCAGGCGTTTGGGGCAACCTTGCAACAGGGTGGGGCCGCAGCGTTACCTCAGGCACTTGGTCTGTTGAAAACATCAAGCAATCCCGGCTATGATCCTGAGCGTGTAGAAACCTACGAAGTTGGCTATAAGGGCTTACTGGGGAATAAATTATTTATTGACGCCTACTATTACTACAATCGCTTCCTGAATTTCCTGGGTAGTGAAATTGTGGTTCAGGGTAAATCGCCAGTTACGCTAACTGATCCAGCTTCTACCCTGCAACTCATCAGTGGCTCAACGCGCAACGTGTATTCCTATCCGGTTAACTCACCAACGCAATTGAAAAACGCAGGATGGGCTATTGGGTTAGATTATGCGTTACCTGGCCATTATATGATTGGGGCTAACGTATCATCAAACTATTTGATCGATCAGGATAAGATTCCGACTGGTTTTGTTACGTTTTTCAACACACCGAAGTATCGGTATAATATAACGTTTGGTAATCGGAACGTAGCCGGTACGGGCATTGGCTTCAATGTGGTTTATCGTGCACAGGATTCATTCTTGTGGGAGTCAAGCTTTGCGAATACGGAAGCTACGGGCCGTCAGCAAACCATTATTCCAGCGTACAGTACCTTAGATGCACAGGTTAGTAAGAAACTTTCAGGTATCAAGTCAATTCTGAAAGTGGGCGGCACAAATCTAACGGGTAAACTCTATACGCAGTCGTGGGGTAACCCCAGTGTTGGCTCGATGTATTACGTTAGTCTGACATTTGATCAGTTAATGAACTAAAGATAAATATAGTTGTAAAAAAGCCCTGTGGAGGTGTTAGTCAGCCTAACATCACCCGCAGGGCTTTTTCGTCTTCATAAGTTCGATTTTGATCGAACTTTTAGGTTCATTCTATCCTTTGTCAAAGGAATACCTTTTTCTTAACTTAGTTTGTTATCCAATACGCTATTGAGTAACGCTATACCTCCTGATCAATCTTCTGATACGGCATCAACCATGTTGCCTCGCCGTCTTACGCTTCTGCAAGGCACGGCGCTGAACATGATCGACATGGTCGGTATTGGGCCATTTGTCGTGTTGCCGCTGGTTATTAAAACCTTGGGTGGGCCGCTTTTCTTGTGGGCCTGGGTGTTGGGTGCTGTTGTGTCGCTGATCGATGCATTCGTTTGGGCTGAATTAGGGGCCGCTTTTCCACAGGCAGGAGGGAGCTACAACTTCCTGAAAATTTCTTATGGTGAACAACGATGGGGTAAGCTACTCTCGTTTCTGTATGTCTGGCAAACGCTTATTCAGGCACCCTTAGTTGTGGCATCCGGAGCAATCGGATTTGCTCAATATGCCTCTTATCTCATGCCGCTGGACGAATGGCAACGAAAAGCTGTTTCGGGTGGCGTTGTGTTGATTATCATTGCGTTACTGTATCGAAAAATCGACTCTATCGGTAAGATTGGCCTGATTATGTGGGGGGCTGTGCTGCTCACCTTGGGCTGGATTATCATTGGTGGATTGAGTAACGCCCGGATTCCATTATCGGAAACACTTCAGTCAATGGGTTCGGTAAGCGGTGGGCTATTGGCCGCGGGATTAGGACAGGCATCGGTCAAGACAATTTACTGCTATCTGGGCTATTATAATGTTTGTCACCTGGGCGGAGAAATTCAACGTCCAGGTCGTAATATTCCGGCAAGCATGTTTATCTCAATTGTGGGAATTGCAGGTTTATACTTACTCATGAATTTGAGTGTAGTCAGCGTGGTGCCCTGGCAGATTGCCCAGAACAGTGAATTCATTGTCAGCACATTTGTTGAAACACTCTATGGCTCTGGCGCGGCCCAATTGGCAACGGTACTGGTATTGTTAGTCGCGTTTTCATCCCTGTTTGCCGTATTGTTAGGCTATTCGCGTGTGCCGTATGCGGCTGCCGTAGATGGCCAGTTTTTTGGAATTTTTGCCAGGCTTCATCCAACCCGTCAGTTTCCGTATATGTCGCTGCTTTTTCTGGGCGGTCTGGGTTTTTTGTTCAGTCTTTTATTTCGGCTTGGGGATGTGATTATGGCCATACTGGCTATGCGTATTGTGATCCAGTTTGTTGGCCAGGCCATTGGATTGCTGCTGCTGCATCGCCGACGTACGGCCGTTGAGTTTCCCTTCCGAATGCCCTTGTATCCACTGCCAGTGATACTCGCCATTGGCATATGGCTCTTTATTTTCTTCTCAACGGGCTTGACCTTTATGGTGTCTGGACTAACGGTCATTGGGTTAGGCATTATCACCTTTCTGATTTCGTCAGGTGTACGCAAGCAGTGGCCATTTGGTGAGTAATCATCTACTCATGAGTCCACGCGCATATCAACCCAGGCAACGTCATCCTCCCCATTGAGATTATTCGCTGTTGGAGTTACCGACCCTGGTGTTGAATCTGGATCCAGGGTTCCTGCCGACCATATCTGAGCTGCATTTTTCACATACCCAATTGAGAGCGGCAGGCCTATAAAAACCAATTGAGCTGACCCTCCTGCTGTCAGGGAATTCACTTTCCCTTCAATAACTGAGAAGCCGTTGCCACTACTTACAACACTCATTCCGGTAGGGGAGGAACTGAATGTTAGGCCTCGTAAGGTATCGCGTATGGTAATGGTTGAAGCGGATAGACCTCCTGCATTACTAACGATTATACTAAACGTTACGGGCTTCCCAACTCGGGCTGTATGATTGCTTATCGCCATTCGTAGCGACAGATCGGCTTTAGTTGGGTTGGGAGAGGGTTGGTTCGGCAGAACAGGAGGTAAGGGCGTCTGATTCGGATTTGGAGATATGTAAACCACACTACTATCGGGATTTGTACGTATGTCTACAGATGCGGTATCATCCTGGCCATCGCCGGTGCCTGAACCCGGCTGGCTATCGGGATCAGCCTGATCGCTACGGATAATTTGCGCTGCATTTACATAAATACCTGGCTGCGTAGCCCGAAGTTGATAGGTGAAGATGATATCCTGCCCCGTAGCCAGGGATATACTACTTGTTCCGCTTACGGCTGTTGACGAGCCGATTATATCCGTTCCACTGCTTACGTAGGTTAAACCAGCGGGAAGCCGGTTTTGCCATTGAATACCCGTTGCGGTAAGTGGCCCGTCGTTATGCATCGTTAGCGAATAGGTAATAGGTTGGTTAACGACTGCGGTTCGGGCACTGGTTTTTAGTGATAAACTAAGATCTGCCGAATTAATGACAGTTAGCACATAATCTTCGGTCTCACCAAACGTATAGGCCCCACAAGGCTCATTCGGAATTCCATTATAGATTGTGACAACCCGGATGGGTAATGCCCCCGCAGTCAGGCTGGCCGGAAACGTCAGTGTACCGGAAAACTGGCCTGTTACGATAGTTGGTGTTTGAAATATACGTTCACCTAGATTGGTGTCGTAAGAACCATTACGATTCAGGTCGGCCCAGATAGTTACCCCTTGCGTGTACTGCGCGTACAAAAGCGTGGCTGATACGGGATGAGACAAGCCCGCATAAACGGTTGCCGATGGTAGAAATACGCCATATCCATTGGGCGAACAACCTGAGTTCTGACTTAGTAAAACGCCGTTAACAGCTACGCTAGCTAGCCCTACCGGGTATAGGCACGGGTACAAATACGACGGATGGCATGTAGGGGTTGTAATACTGACCGTCGGGCTAATTCCCGATGTAGTAGAGTTCGATGGTTTTATTCGGTAGTAATAGGTGGTTAAACTGGCTATTTTGGTATCCGTAAATGTTGTAGAATTTGGCCCTACGCCACCGATCATGACAAAGCCTGATGAGGGCGCGGTAGATCGTTCAATAAAATAGCCCATTTCGTTCGTGCCATTGTCCTTCCAGTTCAGGATCACCTGATTATTTCCCATAGAAACGACTACATTACTTGGCGCTATAACAGCGGTAGGCGGATAATTTAGTGTGTAAGCTGTGTGTGACTGGCGGAGGGCTAGTCCAGCCTGCATACGATCATACTGACCAGGCGTAAAGTCGCTCGTACATGGAAAATAGTATGACATGATATTCGATATCGATGGGGAATAAGGCTGGTTATTTGCGTCCCGGGCGATACTTCCTGTATCATACTGAGGACAACTGTTCACATAAGTAAGATAGGCTCCAGCCATGTTATAAGGATCAGCGGGCGTATCGCAGATATAGTCTCCTTCTGTAGTACAATTTGCGCCTGCCCCCCGCGTCACTAACTCGAGACTTGTACCTGATCCCAGTGTTCCATTCCCGGATCTTTCTCCAAACGTATGGACAAGGTTAAAGTTATGGCCTAGCTCGTGGGGAATCAGCCGATTCCCCATATCATCCTCATAGCCAACTTCGTTCAGGATAAATGATCGGGTTGTAATGGGGTTATTCCCCGGATAGTAGGCATATCCACCTGCACCCGACGCGAATGAATTGACATAATACTGATTTAGTGCATTGGCAACATCATGACCTTGGGTAACGAGGGTTTCATCACTGAAACTGGTATACTGGGCATCGTTATCGACGTAATCAGGCGATGTGCCGCAGAAATAGAATTGAATACCGTACCCATTGAGTAGGAAATAGCTATTAGTGATAGCCATCACCTGATTCATACTGGCTAGCGACATGCCTCCTGTTCCGTCACTCCGGCGTAAAATGTGGGGCCGGATGGGTACATACGTAATGGCTGTAAATGCCGCGTTCGTAGCCATTTTCATGCGTAAAGCAAATGCGGCTTCCTGCTCTAACGATTTTCGTTCAGTAGGTGTAAGTTCAGACACGGCACAACCCACAACCGGTGGATTGCTTTGCTGGCCAAATACAGGGAAGTGGATTAGTAGAAACAGACTTAACAGCAATCGTAAACATTTCCCCATGCGAAATACTAGTTAGTAGCCTAACTACCTATAAATCCGTTATTGGGGTAGTAACTAAACAGCATCTATGCCAAGTATACTTTTGACACATGCCTATTGTAGTTTTAAATAAAAAAACGGTCGTTTATTTATTTAAAGGGGTGAAAAACAATTAGTTATATGCGTTTTTGTGTAACTGATTGAGCAACTGAACTACTTTAAAGCCTCATACAAAATCTCTGCCGGATGTTTAGCCTTACGGCTGGTACCGTCCTTAATTTGATGACGGCAGGAGGTCCCGGGAGCTGCAATGATGACATCGTCGGGCTGCTGACGAACCGTTGGAAAGAGAACTAATTCGCCAACTTTCATTGATACCTCATAATGTTCAGCTTCGTATCCGAATGAACCGGCCATTCCGCAGCAACCTGATGGAATCAGTTGTACGGTATAGTTTTTAGGTAAGGATAAGGCTTTTTTTCCCGGCACTAATGATGATACCGCTTTTTGCTGACAATGCCCGTGTAGTTTAATCAACCGTTTTTCGTCCGTAAATTGATCCGCCCTAATGCGTCCCGCATCTAATTCCCGGGCAATAAACTCTTCAAATGTCAAGGTATTTTCGGCCAATTGCTTTGCCGTTGCCACGAGTGATTCATCAACCAAATCAGGATACTCATCCCGGAAGGTCAGAATAGCAGATGGCTCTAGCCCCATCAAGGGTGTTTCGGCCGTTATAACATCTTTTAATAAGCGTATATTCTTCTCCGCCAGTGTTTTTGCGTATTTCAGCATGCCCTTCGAGAGCGCGGCACGACCGCTTTCACCATGCTCAGGAATGATTACTTCATAGCCTAATCGTTCAAAGAGCTGGATCGCTTTCTGACCTACTTCAACGTCGTTGTAATTGGTAAATTCATCACAGAAAAGGTAAACACGCATGCGGCCCTGCTCCCTGCTCCCTGTTCCTCGCTCTCTGCCATTAACCCAACGATTCAACGTCGTTTTGCCCATCAATGGCATAGTCCGGTCGGGGTGGAAGCCCACCAGTTTGTTCGCCATTCGCCGGAGTGAGGGGGTGCCCAATACACCATTCCAGGCCCAGGGAACCAGCGATGCCAAACTTGATAGCCGAGCAAAATTGGCAATAAGTCTAGAACGGATAGGAACACCATTGGTATCATAGTAGTGTTGTAAAAACTCTGCTTTGAGCTTGGCCACGTCCACATTCGATGGGCATTCATTTTTACAGCCTTTGCAGGATAAGCAGAGGTCATAAACCTCCTTAATTTCTTTATGATCGAACCGATTTTCTTTAGGTGAATGGGTCAGCATCTCACGCAGGATATTCGCCCTTGCCCGAGTGGTGTCCTTTTCGTTTCGGGTAGCCATATAACTCGGACACATGGTTCCGCCCGAAGCCTGTGTTTTTCGGCAATCGCCCGAACCATTGCACTGCTCGGCGTGTTGCAGCACCGTTTGATCTTTATACCGAAAATAAGTTTGAAAATCGGGTGTTTTTTGCCCTGCTTCGTACCGAAGGAAGGTATCCATCGGGGGTGTTTCCACAATTTTTCCGGGATTGAAAATACCCTCAGGGTCCCAGGTATGCTTAAGCTCGCGCATCAACTCGTAGTTGTGCGCGCCTACCATTTGCGGAATAAACTCCCCTCGTAATCGTCCATCGCCATGTTCTCCCGAGAGTGAGCCATCGTATTTTTTAACCAAAGTGGCAATTTCTTCCGCAATCATTCGGTATTGTCGATGCCCTTCTTCCGTTTTGAGATTTATAATAGGGCGCAAATGCAACTCACCCGAACCCGCATGGGCATAGTGAACGGCATGCATGTTATGCTTGGCTAGAATTTCGTTGAAGTCACGAATATACTCTGGCAGATCGGCCACGTCAACGGTTGTGTCTTCAATGACGGCTACCGCTTTAGCATCGCCGGGAAGATTGCCCAATAAGCCCAATCCGGCTTTGCGTAGCGTCCAGATTTTTTTACTATCCTCGCCAAACAAGAGCGGAAAATGATAGCCCATGCCTGCTGATCGCATATCGGCTTCCATTTCTGCGGCCAACGCTTCGATTTCAGCTCTTGTCTCGCGGGAAAGATCTACAACCAGTATAATCGGGAAATGATCGGTGGGGGTTTTTTGGACAAAAAAGCTGTTTTTACGTTGTTCCGGGTTTGTATCGGCCCGTTCAAGAATAATATCATCAATTAATTCGACCGCATACGGCTTGTACTTCAATGCAATTAACGTAGCCCGTAGTGCTTCATCAATGGAATGGCAGTGAACACAAACAAGGCCGCTTTCTTTGGGAGGCAAAGGGACCAGATTCAGCTTAATTTCGGTCAGGAAACAGAGAGTACCTTCTGAACCGGCAATGAATTTGGCAAGATTAAACGACTCTCCGCCAGCTGTAAAGGGTTCCATATCGAGCAGCGAATCCAGCGCATAGCCTGTATTTCGACGCTCGATGGTTTTTTTAGGGAAGTTCCGTCTAATTTCTTCCTGATTAGCAGTATCGGATAAAATCGAGTTTGTCTTGAGCAGAATTTTTCCAATCCGGGTTGCAGAGCCATTTTGACGACTGGCTTCACTCAATTGTTTTGTCAATTCCCAGTTACTGGTAGGGCCAAACTCAGCTTCGGTGCCATCGGCAAGTAATGCCTTTACTGATAGGGTGTGCTCCCGTGTAGAACGGTAAACTACCGAATTTGAACCGCAGGAGTTATTACCAACCATACCACCAATCATAGCCCGATTGGCGGTGGAGGTTTCAGGGCCAAAATACAGTCCGTATGGTTTCAGAAACTGATTCAGTTCATCCCGAATAACGCCTGGCTGTACACGTACCCAGCGTTCCTCTGGGTTGATTTCCAGGATTTTCGTGAAGTGTTTCGATACATCTACGACAATACCGTTACCAACAACCTGGCCCGCCAGGGATGTTCCGGCAGTCCGTGGAATCAATGAGGTTTTATACTGCCTGGCATACGCGATGAGTGCCTTTAGGTCATCAATGGTTTTAGGGATGGCAACGGCAGTGGGCATTTCCCGGTATGCAGACGCATCGGTTGCGTATAAAGTCCGTTGTGTAACGTCATCGAAGAGGTCGCCAGTTAGTTGGCTGGCTAAATTTTTGAGAGATTCCACACTCATAAAAGCGTACGGACTGCTTAGTTATGATCAGCCCAAAAAAAACTTAGGCAAAATTACTGGTAAATACCACATTTTTTTCGCTGAGCCCACAAAAAATAATGACGATAATTTATTGGAAAATTTATATAAATATTCTTAAGAGGGTAGAGCTAAATGCTTGACACATAGGGTGAGAATATTCTTTAAAAGATTATATTATTGAAATAATACAGTTTTGTTATATTTATTTAACAAATATTATGATACAATTTTGACGTCAACTACTCAAATTTTAACCTAGCAGTATTTGTATTTTATTCGCAACATGATGTAATTCGCCAAATGGTTCAGGTTTAGATTCTATAAATTCCTGCCAAGTTGCTACAATTGTGGTGAAATATAGGCATTTTTTATACACGTGTTTACATGTCAATAGACAAGGACTTAATAGAATAATAAACGTTAACCAGAAAAATAACCTATCTCCAATTTTTACTGTAAACCTATGATGAACAAATCCTACAAAATGAACCGCTTCGGTGGCTACGTAGGTCAGATTGGGGTTTCCCGATCACAGTCATTTGGTCAAAAAGCTTCACTAAGCTTTGTGGCCATGTTGGCAATGATACTGCTACTGGGCAATTCAGTGGCCTGGGCACAGGGCCGTACTGTAACGGGCACTGTAAAGGACCCGTCGGGATCCTCTCTGCCCGGTGTGAGTGTACAAATTAAAGGTACCCAGCGTGGAACAAACACTGATGCTGATGGTAAGTATTCGCTGGCCAATGTGCCAGACAACGCAACGCTGGTATTGAGCTTTATTGGCTATACTTCGCAGGAAGTAGTCGTAGGGAACCGTTCGACGGTAGACGTGAAATTGTCTGATGACACGAAAGCATTGGATGAGGTTGTGGTAGTAGGATATGGTACGTCAAAACGTAAAGATTTGACTGGTTCTGTTGTGCAGGTATCCGCTAAAGATTTTAACGCTGGGGTAAACCCAAACCCACTGCAAGCCATTCAAGGTAAAGTAGCCGGTCTGGTTATTACGGCTCCTTCGGGCGATCCTAACCAACAACCAACGGTTCGTTTGCGTGGTTACACCTCGCTGGCCGGTGGTTCTGACCCTCTATATGTAGTCGACGGTATGATTGGTGTTCCAATCAACACCATTTCTCCTTCCGACATTGAGTCGATGGATGTATTGAAAGATGCCTCTGCTGCTGCTATTTATGGTTCACGGGCAGCTAATGGCGTTATCCTGATTACCACCAAGCGTGGTAAGTCGGGAAAAACAACAGTAGCATTTAATAACTACGTTGGTGTATCGACTATTTCCAGGCAGTATGATATGCTGGACGCACAAGGTTATCGGGATGCCGTTACTCAAATTAAAGGAGCTTCGGCATTAAATGATTTACAGCGTTTCCCTGCTGGAAATTATAATACGGACTGGACGAAGGAAGTCACGCAGACTGGAACCGTCAACAACCACGATCTTTCCATTGCGGGGGGCTCACCAACGTTCAGCTATCGGGGCTCGCTCAATTATATCAACCAGAACGGTATTATTAAAAAAACTGGTCTGGATCGTGTAACGGCTCGTATTAACCTCGATCAGAAAGCGTTTGACAACCGACTGAACATTCAGTATAATCTGTCGTACTCCGAAACGAACAAAAAGTATGACAGTGGTATCATCGGACGCGCCGTTACGTTCCTGCCAACATTGCCGGTACGCAACGCTGACGGATCATATTATGAAGTAGGTGGTAGTTTTGACCTCTTCAATCCGGTTGCTATGCTGGAGAACGTTATCAATAACGGTGTACAGCGGTATTTGCAGGGTGGTATGAACCTGCGCTATGAGATCCTGGACGGATTAACAGTTGGCGTTAGTGGTCAGTTACAACGGGATAACACCGTCAATAACTTCTACACCAATCCAAACATCAAAGCCTATGCCGCTAATAATGGTCGTGCTAGCCGAAGCTTTGAGGAGAAGAATACGAAATTGTTGGAATTGACGGCTAATTACACCAAAGGATTCGGCACTCAGAACAGCAATTACTCGTTATTGGGCGGTTATTCGTACCAGAGCTTTGATAACGATGGTTTCACTGCAGCTAACAACGGTTTTGCGACGCCTGATATCAATTATAGTAACCTGGGTTTAGGCTCAGGTACATTGGTTAGTCCTGCTAACAACTATGCTACATCCTACCGCAATAACGCGAAGTTGATCTCCTTCTTTGGCCGGGCTACGTTGAACCTGAATGACAAGTACAACGTAACGGCTACTGTGCGCCGGGATGGTAGTTCTAAATTTGGCGCCAACAACAAATGGGGCGTATTCCCATCGGTGGGTGCTGGCTGGACCATTACCAATGAGTCATTCTTCCCAAAGAGCAATACACTTAACTTCCTGAAACTGCGCGTTGGTTATGGCCAAACAGGTAACTCGGAAGGTATCTCGGCCTACAACTCCATTCAGTTATATGGTCAGAAAGGTACCTACTACGATGGTACGCTGGGTGATTTCCTGCCAGGCTATGGTATCACGCAGAACGCGAATCCAAACCTGAAATGGGAAGTACTGACTACATCGAACATTGGTTTGGATTTCCAACTCATCGGTGGTCGTTTCTCGGGTACAGTAGAGTATTATAACAAGTTAACCAAAGACATGTTGTATCCCTACTCAGTACCTGCCGATGGTATTACGTACTTTACCAACACGATTCTGGCCAACGTAGGCTCGATGCGTAACAGCGGGTTTGAATTATCCTTTGGTGGTGATGTAATCCAGAAAGGTAATTTCTCCTGGAATTCACGGGTTGTTGGTGCTTATAACAAAAACACGATAGTTACGCTGTCAAATGATCAGTTTAGCAATGGTCAGGTGCGTTTCAACGCGTTTAATGGTCGTGGTCTGTCCGACGTATTTGCATCTTACCTGGTACCTGGTCAGCCATTGGGAGAATTTAATAATGTGCCTACGTTTACGGGTAGCTACTCATCTGACGGTCAGCCATTATTGAAAGCGGGCTCTGGTGACACGCCGGTAACGGAGGTGGGTAAGGCAGATGCTGCTGCTGGGGTTGCTTCAGGAAACTATGTAAAACAGGGCAATCCACAGCCATTCCTGAATGCCTCGTTTATCAATACATTCCGTTATAAAGGATTCGATGTCTATTTCCAGTTACGTGGAACGTTTGGCAACACCATCCTGAATGCCATACGGTCGAACCTGTTAATTCCAGGTTCGATTCTGGAAACCAATATGCTGAAAGGTGTAACGGACTATCCTAAAAACTACGGTGTGAACGTATTGACGTCAAACTGGCTGGAAAGTGGTTCATTTGTGCGGTTTGATAACTGGCAGATTGGCTACAACATCCCACTGCCAGCCAGCAAGTACATCACAAATGCACGGATTTATGCTGGTGGTAATAACCTGTTTATCATTACCAAATACAAAGGTATCGATCCTGAACTACAGGTCAAAGCTGACCTGCAAACGAACGGTAGTCAGATTCAGCAGGCACCTAACGCTGTTGGTTTAGATGGGGGTGGCTACGGAAACGTTGTTTACCCTAAAACACGTACGTTCCAGTTAGGCCTCAACCTGACCTTCTAAACTGGTTTTAGTTCACAAACCGGATATAGTGCAAAAAAATATCCGGTTTGTGAAAACTTTTTTAGTTAACACAGCGTACATGATTCATTGGAAAGTAAACGCTGTAACTGGTTAATTATCAAAAACTTCTATGAAACAAATAAATATAAAATTGCTTCTGGGCTGCTCGGCACTGGTGCTGGCAAGCCAGGCTTGTACCGATCTGACCGAAACGACCTATGACGTCATTCCTACCAGCGGTACGTTTGGTAGTACAGCCGGCCAGCAGGCAGCCCTGATTGGGCCGCTATATAATGGTCTGGGCGACTATTATGGGAACATGTCCAACCTGAACACAGTAACGGACGAGCAGATCGTACCGACACGGGGTGGTGACTGGAAAGATAGTGATAACTGGAAACGGTTATATCAACATACCTGGGACCCCGTTACGGATAACGGCCAGTTCAATGGTCCCTGGACCTGGTGTTACAATAACATCACCAGTATCAACCAGCAGTTAGGTACCATTACGGATGCTAACACCAAGGCTGAGTTACGGGCGCTGCGGGCATTTTTCCACTACCAGGCAATGGATTTGTTTGGTAATGTAATTATCTCTGATGCCGTAACTGCTGCTACACCGAAGCAAAACACGCGGGCAGAGGTATTCGCTTTTGTTGAGAAAGAGCTACTGGCCGTATATCCAAACCTGAGCGATGCACCAAGAGGTGCTTATTATGGCCGCATGAATAAATACGTGGCCGATATGATTCTGGCTAAATTGTACCTGAATGCACAAGTGTACACAGGTACTCCTCGTTGGGCTGATTGCATTACCCGTTGCACGAATATCATCTCATCTGGTAAATTCCAGATTTCCGGAGACTACCTCAGTAATTTCGCTACGCAGAATCAGAACTCTCAGGAAACGATTCTGGCAACTCCTTTTGATAAATCAAAACGGGGAGGGATGAACGTACAAATGAAAACACTTCACTACCTGAGCCAGTTGACCTACAACCTGGGAACGGCTCCCTGGAATGGCTGGGCAACAGTAACAGAGTTTTACAATTCATTTGATGATAAAGATCTGCGAAAAAAGCAATGGATTGTTGGGCAGCAATACGATGCTGCTGGTAAACCGCTGATGGATGACGCGTTACCAATGGTGTTCAGACCCGAAGTTGAATCATTCGTTTTTGATGCGGGTGCTAATGGCCGTCTGGCAGGCGCTCGTAGCCAGAAATATCAAATTCAGGCAAATAACACATTCACCGATCAGGATAACGACTTTGTTATCTATCGTTTGGCAGACGTATATCTAATGCGGGCCGAAGCCAATATACGGTTAGGTAATACAGCTATCGCACTGCCTGATTTAAACGTCATTCGTGCCCGTGCCGGTATGCCTGCTTATACAACCATTACGTTGGATGAGTTATTGGCTGAGCGTGGCCGTGAGTTAGCCTGGGAGCAACACCGTCGTCAGGATTTAATCCGTTTTGGTCAGTTTACAAAAGCATGGCGCCTGAAGCCTGCCTCACAGGACTTCCGTCAATTGTTCCCAATTCCAAAGGATCAGCTGTCGTTGAACCCGAACCTGAAGCAAAATCCAGGTTATTAATCGTCAATACATGAGAATAAAAGAGCAGGCTCATCTGGGCTTGCTCTTTTGTTTTACAGGCTGATTAAAAGCCAATTAATTGGTTAGAAATACCTAATCAACCTTCATAATTCGTTATATTTGTAGCCCTTTAAAAACTAAAATCGTCTTTATAAATTCTTGACCTTCTCTTTACGAATACGATTTGTTTTTCATGTACTTGTACTAATGCGTATCCCTTTACTCGTTCTGTCAATAGGCTTATTCGCCAGTTGTCAGTCAAAACAGCAGACGCCATCCGATCCGCTGTTTCAAAAGTTGTCGCCCGACGAAACGCACGTCAATTTTGCTAATACCGTTACTGACGATAAGGATTTCAACATCTTCAATTACCGGAATTTTTACAACGGCGGGGGCGTAGCTATCGGCGATGTGAATAATGATGGTTTGTCTGACGTGTTTCTAATCGCCAATATGGGCGAGAATAAGCTGTATCTGAATCGGACCGTGCTTGGTAAATCAACTTCCGACAAGGGCAAGATAGAGTTTGCAGATGTTACCGCAAAAGCTGGGGTGGGTGGGACAAAAGCCTGGAGTACAGGAGCCACCTTTGCCGATGTAAACGGTGATGGACGACTTGATCTGTACGTTTGTAATGCGGGTAATCGGGATGGAGATGACCGCGCCAACGAACTCTTCATTAATAATGGTAATGACGCTAACGGTATTCCTACGTTCACAGAACGGGCTGTTGAGTATGGGTTAGCCGATCGGGGTTACTCGACCCACGCGGCTTTTTTCGATTATGACCGCGACGGAGACCTGGACATGTATCTGCTCAACAACAGCTTTATGCCGGTTGGGAAACTAGCCTATGCAAACTTACGGGCGCAACGTGATTCTCTGGGTGGACATAAGCTCTTCAGGAACGACCAGGAGAAAGGTAAACACTTTGTCGATGTCAGTGAAGAAGCGGGTATTTATGGTAGTCTGATTGGATTCGGGCTGGGGATTACGATCGGCGATGTAAATGACGACAACTGGCTGGATATTTACATTTCCAACGACTTCTACGAGCGCGATTACCTCTATATCAACAATCATGATGGACGGTCCGGCGGCCCGGCGTTTCGGGAGTCGATCAAAGAATCGATGCCACATACAAGCCTGTCATCTATGGGGGCAGATGTGGCGGATGTCAATAACGATGGTAAGCTGGATATTTTTATAACCGATATGTTGCCTGGTAACGACAAGCGGTTGAAACGGACATCGAGTTACGAAGGCCACGATCTGGAGCAGATAAAGGTAGGGCGTGATTTTCATTATCAGTTCATGCAGAACATGCTGCATCTGAATCAGGGAAATCAACCTGGTAATAATAGCTTGCCAACCTTTAGCGATATCGCGCGCTTTTCGGGCGTTCAGGCAACGGACTGGAGCTGGGGCGCATTGATTTTCGACATGGACAATGATGGGCAGAAAGACATATTTGTGGCGAATGGGATAGCCAAAGATGTAACCGATCAGGACTTTGTGAACTTCATGGCCGATGGGGAGAATATGGCCCAGATAGCCCGTCAGCGGAAATTCAATTTCAAGGAATTCCTGGATAAAGCACCTTCTGAAGCCGTTCCCAATTATGCGTTTCACAATGATGGTAACCTGCACTTTACAAACAAGGCAGTTGACTGGGGGCTTTCGGAACCAGACTTCTCGAACGGGGCTGCGTATGGTGATTTAGATAATGATGGAGACCTGGAGCTGGTTGTTAACAACGCCAATGCGCCCGTTGCGATTTACCAGAATCTATCCATAGAAAAGCATCAGACAAACTACCTGAAGATAAAACTGGAGGGTATCGGACTGAATCGAAATGCCATTGGTGCCAAGGTATTTGTGTACCAACCCGGCCAAACGCAATTATTGCAGCAGATGCCTAATCGGGGCTTTCAATCATCTGTGGACTTGAACATGGTATTTGGATTAGGGTCCTCGCCAAAGATTGATTCGATGGTTATCATTTGGCCTGATGATAAGATGCAGACGATACGTCAGCCGAAAGCCAACCAACTAATGACGCTCCGTTGGGCTGATGCAAAACAGCTGTGGAAACCTACAGTGAGTGAACCCAAACCAATTTTTCAGGATAACACGGTTGCTTCTGGACTGAATTATCTGCATACCGAAAGCAGCTTTGTTGATTATAACCGGGATGCATTATTAAAACAACAGTTTTCAACGCAAGGTCCGGCTTTAGCCACGGGAGACGTAAATGGGGATGGCTTGGATGACGTCTTTTTAGGATCGGCTAGCGGGCATTCGGGTCGATTGTTTATTCAGCAGGCCACCGGTGGTCGTTTTGTCGACAAAACGCCACCAATTATGAAACAGGACACGACCTATGAAGCCGTAGATGCGGTGCTGTTTGACGCCGATGGCGATAAGGATCTGGACTTATACGTTGTTTCGGGTAGTAATGAATTCAGTGCAGAAGCAGAGGAGTTGCTGGATCGGCTCTATCTGAACGATGGAAAAGGAGGGTTTTCCCGCTCCGAAACGGGCCTGCCTAACCTGAAGGCCAGTGGGTCATGTGTTACGGCAGCTGATTTTGATCAGGACGGTGATATAGACCTGTTTGTTGGTTCCCGGCTCATTCCAAGCCAGTACGGACGTAATCCTGCCAGTTACCTGCTCACGAACGATGGTACCGGTAATTTTAAAAACTATACGAAACGGTTCCTGGAAGATGTGGATCAGTTAGGCATGGTAACAGGCGCAACCTGGGCCGATCTGAACGGGGATAAATATCCTGAATTGATCGTAGTAGGGGATTGGGAGCCAATCCGTGTATTTGAAAACAAACGGGGTAAATTGACTCAAAATCCAGAACTGACTATTAAAGATGCACAGGGACAACCGCTCAAAACTAATGGCTGGTGGAATTGTGTAACGGCAGGTGATGCTGATGGAGATGGTGATCTGGATTTAGTAGTCGGAAATTTAGGGACGAACTCGCGTATACGCGCTACACAAACCACCCCTGCGGAAATCTACGTGGGTGATTTTGATCATAACGGAACTATCGAACAGATTATAAATTGCGCTGATGAAACAGGAGAATTATATCCGATGGTTCTGAAAAGTGATTTGCAGAAAGAAATGCCGACCATCAAGAAAAAATTCGTAAAGTTTGGCGATTATGCGGGTAAAAAAATCAACGAAATACTGGACGAAGACCAGCTAAAACAAGCCGTTGTTAAGCAGGCTTTCACTGGCCAAACTGCAATACTTCGGAACGATGGGAAAAATGGCGATCGAACATTGGTATTTCAACCCTTACCCATTTCAGCACAACTATCGCCCGTTTGTGGTGTGATCTTTACCGACTACGACCACGACGGTCGAACAGACCTCGTATTAGGTGGAAATTTCCTGGACGTACTGCCCGAAATTGGTCGCTACGATGCGAGTTATGGCGTTGTGCTACGCAATAGAGGCAAAGCAATGGACGGTACCATTGCTTACGAATCAATTAATCCGGCTGCGTCTGGTTTCTTTGTTCGTGGTCAGGTTCGTCGCATGGCGCAGCTGGCCCAAGGACAACTCGTTCTGGCAAAAAACAACGACCGTGCACAAGTATTTTTAATGAAGAGTGAAAAATGAAGAGTGAAGAATAATGAGTGTGTTGGTATCCACATTCGCTATAAACCACTATTCATCACTTTTCACTTTTCACTCTTCACTCATGTTACCCATGAAACGTATTGCTTTCTTCCTGACCACTGGCTTATTGACATTGGCAGGTTGCAACTTATTTAAGTCCGAGAAACAACTCTTTCAAACCCTCGATTCTACGCAAACAGGCATTGGCTTTATTAACCACCTTGTTCCAACCGAAAAAGTTAACATTCTGGATTACCTCTATTTCTATAATGGGGGAGGAGTTTCGGCGGGGGATATCAACAACGATGGCCTGACCGATTTGTATTTTGTGTCGAACCAGGGGAAGAATAAACTCTACCTCAATAAAGGCAATTTTAAGTTCGAGGACATCACCGAAAAAGCCGGTGTTGCGGGTTTTTCAGACTGGCAGACCGGCTCAACTATGGCCGATGTGAATGGCGATGGCTTTCTGGATATTTATGTTTGTGCGGTTGGCAACTTTCGGGGTTTGGAGGGGGCCAATGAGTTGTATATTAACAACGGCGATGGGACGTTTACTGAAAAAGCAGCTGATTATGGACTGGATTTCACCGGTTTCTCAACGCAGGCCGCTTTCTTCGACTATGACCACGACGGAGACCTGGACTGCTACTTACTCAACCATGCTGTACATACATCGCGTAGTTACGACCGTGTAACAGCCCGAAACCTGCGCCATAATGAATCGGGTGATTATTTGTATAAAAATATGAGTGTTGAGCAGGGGGCAGGGAACAAAGTGTCTACAAGCGCCAAGCTCCCTGCTCAACGCTCCAGGCGGTTTATAAACGTTAGTGAACAGGCGGGTATTTTCGGCGCTGCAATGGGGTATGGATTAGGTATTTCGGTGGCCGACCTGAATAATGATGGCTGGGAAGATCTCTATATATCAAACGATTTTCACGAAGACGATTACTACTACGTAAACAATCACAACGGCACATTTACCGAAAGTGTAAAGAAGGCATTTCAGCATACCAGCCGCTTTTCAATGGGCAACGACGTGGCCGATGTAAACAACGATGGCTTTGCCGATGTGGTAACACTTGACATGTATCCAGAAGATGAAACGGTCGAAAAATCTTCTTTGGGAGAAGACCCGCTGGATATCTACCTGTACAAGCTGGCGTATGGCTATATGAACCAGTACAGTCGGAATTGCCTGCAACTGAACTTGTCGGGCAAGAAGTTTATGGACGTTGGTGCCATGGCAGGCGTAGCGGCAACGGACTGGAGCTGGTCTCCTTTACTGGCCGATTACGATAACGATGGCATAAAGGATTTGTTCATCACGAATGGTATTGTTCACCGGCCAAATAACCTTGACTACGTGAAATTTGCCGCCGATGACTCGCTCCGGTATGCCATGGAAACATCGAAAGCGCTCGATGATCGCGCTATTAAATTGATGCCAGAGGGCAAGGTTCATAACTATATGTATCGCGGAACATCCTCGATGCATTTCGATGATAAGTCAGCAGCCTGGGGATTTACTGCACTCAATTACTCCAATGGGGCTGCCTATGCAGATCTTGATAACGATGGCGACCTGGATTTGATTACCAACAATATCGATGACCCTGCTGGCCTGTATCGGAATGAGGCAAACACTATTTTCCCTGATAACAGACACCTGACGGTGAAATTGAAAGGCGATGCTCCAAATACGTTTGGCGTAGGCGGAAAAGTAATTATTAAATATGGAGGTTCATCACACGGAGATAGTATACAGGTGCAACAAATGATGCTCACTCGGGGCTTCGAGTCGTCGGTAGCACCCGAATTACTGTTTGGTTTAGGTAAACGAGAGGTGATTGATTCGCTGATTGTGATTTGGCCTAATCAACGGATGGAAATTCGCACAAAGGTGAAAGCTAACCAGTCATTGACGCTAAAGCAGGCCGATGCCCAACTGGATGGCACCAATTACCGCTATACAACTCCGAGCATTTCACCACTCTTTACTGATGTCACAAACACAGATTCGATTCCTTATAAACATCAGGAAAATAAAGAATACTTCGATTATGTCCGCGAACCCCTAATGCCTTTCCAGGTGTCTACAGAAGGCCCACATCTGGCGGTAGCTGATGTGAATGGCGATGGACTGGAAGATATCTACGCTGGTGGTGCCAAGTGGAAAGCTGGAAGCTTACTGATTCAGCAGCCTGACGGGAAATTTAAAGGGGCTAGTCAGCCAGACTTTGTTAAAGACTCTACCTACGAAGATGTCGACGCGGCTTTCTTCGATGCCGATGGTGATAAAGACCTGGATTTGTATGTCGTATCGGGGGGGAATGAGTTCTACAACCAGATGACAGAGCAGTTCGACCGTCTTTACCTGAACGATGGGCACGGTAATTTCAGCCGCTCGGCCAATTCATTGCCCTCTATGTTCGATAACAAGAGCTGTGTTCGTCCCTGCGATGTTGACAACGATGGCGACCTCGATTTATTTGTGGGTGGCCGTGTTGTAGGTTTTGGTTATGGTAAATCACCAAATTCGTATCTGCTCATCAACGATGGGAAAGGCCATTTCTCAGATCAGACCGAAAAGCGAGCAGACGGTTTACGAAAAGCGGGCATGGTTACCGATGCTGTCTGGGCCGACTACGATAATGACAAAGACCTCGATCTGGTTTTGGCGGGAGATTGGATGCCAATACGGGTTTTCGCCAACAATGATGGTAAATTTACCGAGGTAAAATCCATTACAACAGACGATACGCCATTATCAGGCTTTTACCAACGCATTATTGCAGCTGACTTCGACCGGGATGGTGATATTGACCTGATGGCAGCTAATCTGGGTACGAATACTAAGTTTCGTAAAGCGCCTGATTCGCAACTTCGGATGTGGGTGAAAGATGTGGACAAGAATCAGAGCCCGGAGCAAATTATTGCCTATAACCGTGTCAGTCCGGGCGGGGGTAAAGAGTGGTACCCACTGGCCTTTAAAGACGAACTGGGCAAGCAGATACCAAGTATTATCAACAAGCGATTCACGGACTATGTATCATTTGCCGGAAAGCCCTTGAATGAAGTGCTGAACGACGATGAACTAAAAGGTGCCGAGGAATTTACCGTCGATCAATTCGCGTCGATTTATCTGGAGAATCAAAACGGTAAGTTCGTTGTACATGAACTACCCATGATGGCGCAGGTGTCGAAGTTATTTGCACTGCAAGCCATTGATATTGACCAGGATGGCGACCTCGACGTATTGGGTGGTGGGAATTTCTACGGCGTAAGCACTTATCAGGGTCGTTACGATGCCAGTTATGGATTAGTGATGCGTAACGATGGGAAAGGAGGCTTCACCGCTCTGTCGCCGATAGACTGTGGCTTCCTGCTCAACGGTGAAATTCGCGACATTCGACCAGTGCGAACGGGTCGGGGTTTGTTACTTGTTGTAGCCAGAAATAATGCGGGTTTGCAGGTATTTAAATCCCTATTTCTGAAATAAGCAACTGAATGAACACGTGATTTTGACCCTTATTTTCCGCTAATTTTGTACGTAATCAATAGCCTGTTAAGGCTTTGTGTTTTCTAACTTGTCTTTGTTATTATGAAATCTTCGCTTCATTTTGGCTATCTGCTGGTGCTAGTACTGGTTGGTTTTGCTAGCTGTCGTAAACCCGCGTCACCGGCCGAATACAACGCCAAAACTGCTAACGCTGAATATTATAATGCAGCTCTGAATAAACTGACAGAAGTAGTTATTCATGATATTTTTTCGCCCCCCGTTGCCAGTCGAATTTATTCGTATGCTAACCTGGCGGGTTACGAAGCACTCGTGCCGTTCAACAGCCAGTACGAGTCGTTGGGTGGTAAGTTGAAGCGGTTTCAGACGGGGCCGCAGCCCGAAGCGGGGAAAGAGTATTGTTTCCCCCTGGCTAGCACACGTGCCTTTCTGACGGTTGCCCGCGCTCTAACTTTCTCGGTCAATTTTTATGATGAATTTGAAAAGCCATTTTACGAACAGTTCAAGAAAGATGGCGTTCCCGATGAGGTATTTGACCGTTCGATGGCCTACGGTGAAGCCGTTGCCAAACATGTGCTGGATTATGCGGCTAAGGACACTTACAAACAAACGCGGGGTTTCAAACACACGGTAACCAATGAAGAAGGCTCTTGGGTACCAACACCTCCGGCCTATATGGATGCTGCCGAGCCGCAATGGAATAAATTGCGTTGCTGGGCAATGGATACCTGCAACCAATTTATGCCTCCTCGCCCATTCCCATATAGCCTGGTCAAAGGAAGCCCCTATGAAAAAGAACTCGATGAGGTGTACCAAATTGGTAAAAACCTTGATAAACAGAAACAAGATATTGCCTATTTCTGGGACGACAACGCGTTTGTGATGAACGTAGCAGGCCATGTTATGTATGCCAGCAAAAAAATGACACCGGGTGGTCATTGGCTCGCTATTGCCCAAACAGTTGCCCGTCAGAAAAAACTAAGCATGATGCAAACTGTCGAAGCGTATGCGCTTACATCCTTTGCGCTTAGTGATGGCTTCATCTCCTGCTGGGATGAAAAATACCGGACTAAAACAGTGCGGCCTGAAACAGTAATAAACAAATCTATTGATCCGAAGTGGACACCGTTTTTACAAACTCCCCCTTTTCCGGAATACCCCAGCGGGCACAGCGTTATTTCGACTGCGGCCGCAACGGTGCTTACCAATCTAATGGGTGATAACATCGCCTTTACAGATTCGACGGAGTTTAAGTATGGACATGGTGTTCGATCGTTCACTTCATTTCGGAATGCAGCCGATGAAGCCTCAATCAGTCGCCTGTATGGTGGTATTCACTATCGGGCAGCCTTAGTAAATGGCCAGTTAGAAGGCGAAAAAGTAGGTAAATGGGTAGTTGAAAAAATCCGTACCCGGAAAGGTGCTGTCGCTAGTCGATGAGTAATACGAATAACCATAGAGTCCCTGCTTTTCAGAGGTAGGGACTTTTTTTGTAAGTAGCAGTCAGAAATCACGGCTCTAAATCCATCAGCTATGAAGATTCGTTTACTACCATTGGTATTAATTATAGTGCTTATTACTAGTGCAGATTTACAGGCTCAATCAACAGGCTCAGATACGACTCAAAATCAGCCCGCTAAAGGTCAGCAAACCTATCATTCCATAAGCCGTTCCTCAGAAGATTCGAGCCGTTCCATCTTTAATTTTAAGGCCGCTCCTATCTACGTTCGCACAACTCCATTTTCAATTTATACCGGCGCAGGCAGCCCCAAAGACCGTATTGCGCAAAGTATTGAACTAGGCAAGTCATTTAATGTCATTGACTTAGGGATTGCTTTTGGCCGGAATTCATTACGGCCTGATACATCACTTTTTCTGGAGGGGAGAGTTACCATGGATGTGGCCAACTATGGCATTTTTGCGAACGAAATGACTATAGGAGCCGGCCGGGTTTTCGATAAACAAGGTAGCCTGATGCTCGAATTGACCTATAGCATTATGGCACAGATTGCACCACGGGTAGGTATCGGCCTGACAACGGGCTACTACGATTTCAGCAGCGAGACAACAGACAGTTCGAAAACTTTTTATGGTATTTACCTGCGTTTTGGCCTCTTACGAACCGACTCAGGCGGTTTACTAGGTGGAAGTAGTCGTGGTCGGGGACGCCCTGTCCGAGTTGGCCGGCCACACCGGCATGGGCGATAAAGACTAGGTCGTAATGAGTTAGGTCTTTCTAAAATAGTATTATTTTTAGAAAGTATTTAACCTGTGACTTGGTTGTGAACAGAAAATATCTTCTGCTTGGATTGCTGTTAACGTTGGAACCATTGGTTGGCCAAAACGTCGTTACACTATGCCATCCAAGCGGCTCAGGAACTGGGTATAGGGTCTAACCCCGACTGGAAGCTTGTGGCAGACAATAGTCCGATACTAAAATTTCCGGATGGTGTAACGAAAGAAAATCGTACTTACGACGGGGTTATGATCAAGCAGGCTGATGTAAATCTACTGGTTTATCCACTTACGATTGTAAAAGATGAAGCGGGCGTTAAAAAGGATTTAGCGTATTATGAGCCTCGCTATTCGCCCGAAGGCCCGGCTATGGGCTGGTCGGTATTGTCAACATTGCATGCCCGACTTGGCGAATCAGATAAAGCCTACGACTGGTTTGTGAAGAGCTATAAACCAAATGAAGTGCCTTCTTTCGGAGTTTTATCAGAGACGACTAGTGAAACGAATCCTTATGTTGCAACAGGTGCAGAGGGCATGTTAAAGGCTGTATTGAATGGATTTGGAGGACTGGATAGTAAAGATAGTGGCATTATACAGCTCAAAACGAAACTCCCGAAAAAATGGTAATCTCTGACAATTAAAGGAGTTGGTCCACAATTGAAGACCATTCAGATTCAATATAAAATCAAAGACCAGGATAAGCAGCATGCTATCCTGGCCTTTGAAACTACTTACTATATTTTACCACTGGGCAACGGGTAGATGAGCTGACTGAAGTTCCAGTTCAACATCTTTTGACCCAATGGCCATTTTATTTAAGGCGATATAAATGGCTTTTACCGCATTTTCAATACGTTCCCAACCTTCCTCGCTTCGTAGATCAATACTAATCATGGTACGGTCGTTTTGAGCCATAATTGTCAAATACGTCATAGCCCCAAGCACAACGGCCGAAATGGCTTGCGTATCAGCACCTTTTACAAATGATAACTGACTGACCAATCGTGTCATTTCTTCATCCTGTGCCCGCGCTGTCGTTTCGGCAATCGAGTCATTCTCAATGACACTTGCCTTCAGAACTTCGCGTGCTGCTTTGAACGTACGGAAATAACGGTAGGTTTGAATAACCTGACGATACCAAATACGGGCAACGTCTGATTCATGTAATGGGCGAATTTGATCTAATACGGCGGGGGTAAAAACAGGGAATAATTTTCCCATCTTTACATAGTATTCTAATAAGCCTTCCATGCCACCAAAATACCTATAAATCAATACTTTACTGACATTAGCTTTTTCGGCGACCCGGTTTACACCGACACCCTCTAAACCGCGCTCTGCTATTACATCTTCTAGCGCTTCAACAATACGCTGAGTGGTTTTCGAGCGATTACGCCTGATTTTCTCATCTTTCTCCATAATAATAGCATTCATTACAATTCACATATATGTCACCCCCTTTGACTATAATCTACAATGAAAGTCACTTTAGTAAACTATTATCTGTCAGTCAATTAATATTGATGGGTATATACTAACGTCGATCAGGGTATTTAAGAATATAATTAGTTAAATAATTCGATTGTACTACCAGTTGGGGTGAAGGGCGAGTTATAGTCGCCAAAAACGCATTTTGAGTTGACTAAGGGCTATTTTTTAGTTCTTCAATAACTTTTATCATCATTTCGGGCAATAATTTTTAATCTGAATTTATCAAAAAAATGCAAAAATTAATAATTATAAAAAAGGCTTGGGCCACGATGTAACTTGTAAACTTTTTTTGTGGAAACTTAACTATGCAGACGCGTAGATTTTAAACACAACTACGCTGCCCGCCCAAATCCTAAAAAAACGCCTACCTTTTTACTATTTGGGCGGGCAGCGTAGTTTGATGAAAGGATTGGCTATTTGTGTTCAGTATATAAAAAATGACGCGTTTATGTATACTGATAAGCCCACCAAATCAGAAGACCTTGTAGGGGCAATCTAGCCCATCGTAACCAGGCCGGGAATTTACGGAAGCGGTTCGACGTAGCCATATAAACGTTGGCCGGAAATATGGCAATCAGTAACAGCATGATACCCCAGGCCGACAGCGAACGAGTAGCTGGAAACAATAAGCCAATCCCTAAAATTAGTTCGGCTATACCACTCAGCGTTACCATCAGGCTATGCGCTGGAATATAAGGCGGCATTATGGCTAAGTAACTTTTCGGATTAATGAAATGATTCACCCCCCCGGCAATGTAAATTAAGGCTTGAAGCCAAAGTAATAAATAAGACATGTGGGGTGGGGTGTTTGGATAGAGTAACGAATTAGGTAGGCCCCAATAATATAACGATGAACTGGTAGGATCAAACTCACTTGATTATGTGCCCTACAAACCCCGCGCTATTGTCCAAAATGAGGCCACCACGCCGGAAACCCAATCCGCAGGCTTCGCCCGCGTAAAAAACACCCGCCTGATAGGTGTAACCGGCTGAATCTTGAGGGAACTCAACATACTGTTGGTATATTTTTGGATAATCTCCGTAATCTCCTTCCACAGCCTGCTGTTCGCTGCCATCTACGTTCAATATCCGAACGTTAGCACCTTCCCGACCGAATAAGACCTTCTCAACACACTCTTTACCGGGAAGGGGGCGGGTGCTGGTTTCGAGAAGTAGGGGGTGATACGGATAAAGCTCCCAGAGTATTTTTAATATGTATTTCGATTGGAAGAGTAGCGTATAGGCGGGATTCAATATAACCGCCAGCCTTTTTCTAACGATTTCAGTGAGTAGTTTAACCAGTTCAGGTTCATCTTCGGCAATGGATTCCCAAGGGACCAACTTAAACCAGAAGTCTAATTTCTCAAATTGGCCGTTTTTGGGATTTTGCCAGAAAATGCCTTCCTCCGCCGAGAAATCGACGTTCTCTACGAAATCGAACTCAATATCAAAACCCGCTTCGCGTGCTGCTTCGCCAATGAGGGCTACGTTGGCATCGTCTTCCGGAAAGCCTCGCATGGCCGATACCAGCAACGTAGGTTGCAGGTCAGGGTTCATCGCCAGAAGTTCCTCAAATTGACCCGTTAGCGTTTCAAATACCGCATTAAACTGTAGGTTTTCGTCGAACCCATTGGCTTTAAGGTGGGCATATTGCACAACGGCTGTTTCGGGTAAGCACGTAGCGGTATCGGCGTTGAATTCAATGAGTTTAATCCCTTTTCCATCAATTCCGCCAGCCAGATCGAAACGGCCGTAGAGATGAATATGCCGATCATCCTCCCACGAGAGCTTGATAAGTTCAACCAGATTTGCCGGAATTCCCATTTCGGCAAATCGATTTTTATCAATTATGTGCTGACCAGCTGCCACAAACATATCAAATAGTTCATTGGCCGCTTCATAATAAGCATCGGCTTCTGCGGGCTGAATGACTACCACCTCGTTGGCCAAATAGGGTAGGGTATCCTGGCCGAGCATCCAGTCCCAGCCCAGATTGCGAAGTTGAGTATCGGGTGGAGTGGCGAGTTTTTGGAGAGAAATCATGTTTTCGAGATTTACAGAGTACGAATTACGATTCTTACGAAAACAATTCGTAATTCGTACTGCAAGGCAAGGCGAGAATCCAATTAGAAAATCGCTTATTATTCCTTGCAGTATCGTGCTGTAAATCTCGCTTATTCCTATGATCCGAATTGCCTTATTTTCAATTAGTGTGTTACTGGCCCTGACAGTCGGTCTGGTTTCTGGACAGTCGGCTAGAAAGCAAGCCGCTGTCCCCGTCATTTTCGACACCGATATGGGCCCCGATTACGACGATGTTGGGGCCATCACCCTGCTCCACGCCTTTGCCGATGAAGGGCAGGCAAACATTCTGGCAACCATTGCCAGTACTAATTACCCGAAAGTAACGCAGGTGCTCAGCGTCCTGAATACGTACTTTAAACGTCCGAATGTCCCTATTGGCGTACCGAAAGGGGAGGCTGTGAGCGATAAAGACACGCAGCACTGGTCTGATACGATCGTAGCCCGCTACCCGCATCATATTCAATCAAATGACGAAGTGCCTGATGCCATTGCATTGTATCGGCAAATTTTGTCTAAGCAGCCTGATCATAGCGTAACAATCATTACGGTTGGCTTCGTTACCAATTTGGCAAATCTGATGGCCTCTAAACCGGATACCTACTCAAAGCTATCGGGCAAAGAATTAGTGGCTCTGAAGGTAAAGAATCTGGTGAGTATGGCAGGGAAGTTTCCGAATGGTCGGGAATACAATGTATTTAGAGATACAAAGTCGTCAAAAATCGTCTTTGCCGACTGGCCAACGCCCATTTTGATGAGTGGGTTTGAAATTGGCCAGAAAATTCACTCGGGTTTACCCCTCACTCAAAATGCGTCTATTCATCATAGTCCAATAAAAGACGTGTTTACCATTTCATTGCCTAAAGCGGCAGAAGATAAAAACGGACGTATGAGTTGGGACCAAACCGCCGTACTGGTTGGTGTGCGGGGCTACGCGCCTTATTACACCGTTAAATCCGGTCGACTAACAATGAACGACGACGGCTCAAATGGATGGGATGATACTGGTAAAGGGCATCAGTATTTAGTAGAAAAGCTGCCTGCTTTGGAGGTTGAAGCATTGATAAATAAGTTAATGCAGCATCAACCCAGGAAGTAGTAAATTAGTTAATCTATTACTTGGTTATCGGTAGAAAAGGGCTTTCTAAGAACCAATTAACAGATTACTGCATATCGGCACGTACCATGACAGATTTACTAAAAGATGCGCTTCGTAAGGCCGCCATGTTTTGTGCGTATCAGGAACGCACGCAACAGGAAGTTCGCGAACGACTGAAAGACTGGGGCGTTTTGGGCGACGATGCCGAGGAGGTCATCGCTGAACTGATCCAGCAAAACTACCTGAACGAAGAGCGATTTGCCAAATCCTTTGCCGGAGGGAAATTTCGGGTAAAAGGTTGGGGCCGACGTAAGATCAAACAGCATCTGCAACAGCGTGGTATTTCGGGCTATAACCTCGATCAGGCTATGAAGGAGATCGCTCCTGATGATTATCAGGCTACACTTCAAGAATTGCTGACCAAAAAGCGGCAGAGCCTCCGGGATGAGAATCCATTGGTTATTAAACAAAAGCTTGTTCGCTATGCCCTAAGTAAAGGCTACGAAACCGATTTAATTTTTACGGTGCTGGGAAACGAGTAGCGTGGCTGGAAAGCCGTGCTAATAAAGATTGATTGGGTGCGGCCCTCCTACGGTGTTACTGTTGTTTTCGCCACACAATTCTCGGTTCTTTGTGCGCATGAATCCGCGAAAAGTTTCCATTATTCTTATCAACTACAACTCTCACCAGTTTACCTACGACTGTGTTAATTCACTAATTGAGAAGACAAAAGGGGTTGATTATGAGGTAATTATTGTTGATAATGACTCAAAAAATGCGGATTACGAAGCACTGAGACCAATTGTAGATCAACCCAGGGTTCAACTCATTCGTAGCCGGATTAACCTTGGCTTTTCGGGTGGGAATATGCTGGGTGTACAATTCGCCGATCCTCAGGCTGATTACTATTATTTCCTGAACAACGATTGCGTAGTACGTACAGACGTATGCAGCCAACTTACCGCATTTATGGAGATAACTCCTGACGCGGGTCTATGCGGGGCACAAATGTTTGCTGGTGATGGTTCCTGGCAAATAACGTTTGGATATCTCCCTACGCTTGGTAGCAAACTCCTTGGCCATAGCTTTGTGCGAGCACTCAATCCCTCCATTTACCCATCTACCCGGCAGGTGTATACAGAACCAGTGCGTGTGCCGTTTGTAATGGGTAGTACCCTGTTTTTACGGGCATCTGCCTTTAATCAGATTGGTGGTTTTGATATTGCTCACTTCCTGTACGTTGAAGAAGAAGATTTAGCGAAACGGCTACAGTTAGCGGGTTTCAAGGCTTATTTAGTGCCTGAGGCTGAGTACGTTCACTTTACGGGCCAGAGCACTGTCCGTAACTACGACGTTGATAAAGAGTATTACATTTCACTCTTTCATTACTTCCGAAAATACCATTCTTGGCCAGCGCGCGCTTTATTCCGGGCCTATTATTTTATCAAGAATGGCCGAAAATTTCGCCGGGACCCGATTTATGGTCAACTAGCCTGGTTTATTGGACGTGGTAGCCCTATGCGCGAAAGCCTGCGGTATCGACAAACCATCCGCTCAGATAACAGCACTTCTTAAAATTGGTTAACTACAAATAGGTTTCGTACTAGATTGAGCCGCTTTGGAAGTTACAGGCTAACTTTGTGGCCGAAAACACATCATAGCATGTTCAAGTATCTAAAAGAATCATTTGCCCGAAAAAAGGCACGACGGGTTACAGCTAAATATCCGTATGAGGTAGACTCATTTCAATTGGCAAAGGAAGGTACTGTTCAGTTTGCCAACTGGAAAAATCCACTGATTCCTCCCAAAACAATTACGCAGTCTGAAATCAATTTTTTTCGTCGGTTTGCTACACCGGGGAGTTTTAGTATTGATGTAGGGGCTAACATTGGCGATACGACCGTACCAATGGCTATTGCTGTTGGAAAAGAAGGCTTAACGCTTGGTTTTGAGCCCAATCCCATGACGTATGAGATCCTGGAAGCCAATGCTGGATTGAATAAAGGAAGCGCTCATATTGTGCCGTTGCGCTATGCAATTACGGAGGAAGAAGGCGAATTTATCTATTCCTCGTCCGAAGCGTCATTCGGTAATGGGGGGGTATCCGCCAGTGTGAGTGAAGCCGATACACATGGTAAGTTTAAGCTTCCTGAAAAGGTGAAGGGTATTAATCTAAGTAAATACCTCAATGAGAACTATAAAGCGTATCTACCTAAATTGTCGCTTATCAAGGTAGACGTTGAAGGCCATGATAAAGACGTGCTGCGTTCGATCTCATCGCTTATCGATCAATATAAGCCCACCTTAATTGCTGAGTGTTTTAGTGAAGCGACACTAGATGAGCGTTTCGAACTGTACCAGATCGTGGCCGACCATGATTACACGCTCTATTATTTCGGTGATTTTGATGAGAACACCGAGATCATCCAACTCAGTCCGCATGATATGAATCGTTGGAAGAACTTCAATTTTTACGCTATTCCAAACAGTAAGAAATAATCAGACAGATTTAATGAACACAGAGCCACAGAGGACACAAAGGAGGTAAACTTAACGTCATAAATTTTGTGTCCTCTGTGGCTCTGTGTTCATTAACTTACTGTGCTTTCAAGCCAAAATACTCGTAGAAATAGTCAGCTGGTTTTAGGTTAATCAACTTTTTACGGTCCTTGACCAAATCGTCATAGGTTAAGGACTGTATTTGAGCAGGCGTAAAATCTAGCTTTGATTCTGGCTTTCTTCGGGTCACAATCCCAAGGCCCTGGTCGCAGTCGAGCACAAATATGTTCAGGTCGGGACGCTGACTACGAAGGTGAATAATCGTTTTCCAGACGTCACCATTCCACTCGCCCACTTCCCAATCCTCAAATCGCCCGGCCGCGCCAGCCGTTTGCGGATTGCAGTCGTGCATAATAATCACACCATCATCGCCCATATAGGTAAGCGTATTTTCTACATCGCGAAGGGCAAACAGATACTCGTGCATGCCATCAACCAGCGCTAACTGAAGCGTTATGCCCGCAAAAACCTGCTGGGCATCCTGCGCAAAGAAATCATCACTCGTTTTCTCGAAATACTTATTGGTCAGATTATACGGGTTAAGGATGGCCTTCCCGAATCGGCGACTGGCATCGAAAATAAACTTCGGGTCGACAGCAACTTTAAAGGAGCTCTTGATGCGAAAGAAAATATGACCGTTCTCAACCCCAATTTCGAGGTAATTCTTGAGACCTTTCTGGCGCATCAGGGCCTGGATAACGTCTAGTCGATTCATTCGGAAAGTAAGAGTAGTGGTATAAAGGAGGAGATATTGTCTAAAATTAGAAAAGTCCCGGCTCAGAACCGGGACTTTTCTAATAAACGGAGTAGTTATACCTAAAAAGGAGGTAGTTTCTGACCAACAGGCCTGAATCTGGCTACTCTGTTAGAGTTTTTTCGTAAAAATCTGGTACAGCAACATAATCACTACGCCCCATATGACTACCATCATAACAAGACTGAACGTTGTTGGCTCACCTGGAGGCACATATAGATCACTATCGGGGCGCTTTAGTACAGTTACAACCTGACCAACTGCACTACTCCTGAAAAACGATTTACTACGCGTGCTTATACGGACTGGTTGTTTGCCAACTAAAGCAATCACCTTATTCGGGTTTTTGCCTCCACCGCGCTCTTTGCCAATTACCTGAACCTGGATTGCCTGCCCGGTTCGTTTAATCTGCTCAACCTGTCGGTAGAAATTGAACAGTCCTACTGATACAACTAAAAGGCCGACGGTGAGTAGTAATAATACCCAGCGTCGGCCATTCCAATGTACTTGACTCATTTAAAAATCAGCATCAAACGTAATGCCTTTGGGCTCTTCGGCTACCACAACAGGCGTTGGATTCTCAGCATCCTGTGGCTGTAAGGCGGATGCTTTCATCGCTTTAAACTTGGACATTACTTCGCCACGCTGGTATTCACCCACCCGTTTCTCGAAGAAATTGGTCTTGCCTTGTAACGAAATCATGTCCATGAAATCGAATGGGTTCGTTACGTTGTAGATTTTCTTCAAGCCAAGCGTCACCAGCAGGTGATCGGCCACAAAGGCAATGTACTGCTTCATCAGCTCGGCGTTCATGCCAATGAGCGATACCGGTAGCGCATCGGCTACAAATTCCTGCTCAATGTCGACGGCATTGCGGATGATGTCGTAAATCTCCGACTCTGGTAGCTTATTAACAATGTGATCGGTATAGAGCATGCAGGCAAAGTCGCGGTGCAGGCCTTCATCGCGTGAGATAAGCTCATTCGAGAACGTAAGCCCCGGCATCATGCCGCGCTTTTTGAGCCAGTAGATAGAGCAGAACGAACCCGAAAAGAAAATACCCTCGACAACGGCAAAGGCAATAAGCCGTTCGGCAAACGAGCCATTGTCGATCCAGCGCAACGCCCATTCGGCTTTTTTCTGGACGCAGGGTATGGTGTCGATTGCATTCAGCAACCGATCCTTTTCGTTAGGATCTTTAATATAGGTATCGATCAGTAGCGAATAGGTTTCGGAGTGGATGTTCTCCATCATCACCTGAAAGCCATAGAAACATTTGGCTTCGGCATACTGCACCTCCGACAGAAAATTGACAGCCAGGTTCTCATTGACAATCCCATCCGACGCGGCAAAGAACGCCAGTACGTGCGAGATGAAGTGCCGTTCGCCATCGTTGAGGCTATTCCAGTCCTTCATATCCTGCCCGAGATCAATCTCTTCGGCGGTCCAGAACGACGCTTCGTGGGTTTTATAATATTCCCAAATGTCCCAGTGCTTGATGGGGAACAGCACAAAGCGACCTTTGTCTTCTTCTAAGATCGGTTCAATTACATCATTCTGTACCATAGTATCGGCGTGCGGTTTTATGCGTAAAAGTCAGTCGATCTAATTGAACGGATCGGCTACTTATACATTGAAATCGGATTAACAAAATTAAGCTTTCTGCCCGCTTCTGCAAGCCCGACTGGCTAGATAACTGGTATGAGATAAATGATGTAATTTTATAAGGGTAAGATAGTCAGAGGATTAAGCCGTTGGCCTTATTTGAAGTTCTTGGAATAGTATAGTGTTGGGGAGTTAGCTTAATGCTGCGAACTGCATAGCGACGCTATGGGGCTAAAAAGAATAATCGTAGTGTTCGTGACGGTAGCCTATTTTTAAGACTTGATCGCCAATGTAGTATTTTCCGTCTTTGCGCAGATTAGCACGGACTGGTGCAGCATCAGGATCAAGTTGGTATTTATATTCTTGTGGCCCCTTTTCAAAATTTTGATC
Organism: Spirosoma sp. KCTC 42546; assembly: GCF_006965485.1. Taxonomy (NCBI): domain Bacteria; kingdom Pseudomonadati; phylum Bacteroidota; class Cytophagia; order Cytophagales; family Cytophagaceae; genus Spirosoma; species Spirosoma sp. KCTC 42546. Next base: position 8,220,200 of record NZ_CP041360.1, on the reverse strand, counting down.
AACACGTTCTGCAATGTCACGAGTTACGAGAATATAATTTTTCTTAACTTCAATAACTGTATAAGCGTGGCGGTCTGACCATTGAAGTAATGTAGCTCCGTCGCCAATTTTTGGCTCAACGGTTTTGCCTTCAGCATAAATAAGGTTTGTTAAGGTGCTGTATTTCATTTATCAAAGCGGTTTAGCCTATATTCTAGAAATTCCTTCTTTGGTTGATACGTTTTAGGAACTAGAATCGACTGATGCTCAAAATGACCAAAGAATCGCTGAAAAAAATCTTTCGAAATCTCTTCCTTTAATTGTTTCGAAATTAATACTTTATAATCTGTATCAATGCAAATTAATCCAGTTTCGTAAGCACGGTCATATAGATATGATAGACAGATGCCATTTTCGGGGTTTAATCTTTCTTCTTTATTGATAGACCAAGGCACAATATGCCCAGCTATTAACAACTCAGGTTGGTTTAGCCCCGAAATGGCACATCGGTTCGCATATGTTTTTAAAACCATTTTTCGGAAAACGTTCTGATTAACTCTAGTTTTGATAGATCTGATTTTATATTCACCTTTTAAATCAGAAACTTGAAAATCAAAATCAGAATTTGTTTCTTCTAGTGTCTTGTGTTGATAATCAGCGATTATGCTTTCACTTTCATAGATTAAATCTTCCTGATTAGCTATAAATTCATTCCATATTGACTGTATTTGCATTGAACCTTCTTGTAAGCCAATTGTGCCATGTTGCTTATTGTAAGGATCAACAAAAGCAAAATTGTTTAATCGCATCGCGGCTGAACTGGCGCTTTTTCCAATTAAACTGGCAAAATTTATTACCTCTTTGTTACTGGGATCGAGCTTGCCAGGTGGTAACTTTAGGTATAAATTGAAAACAGCAAGTAGCTGTTTCCGTGTCCAATGATCAGATACTGTTTTATAAGTTGTGTCAGCGTAGTACTCATTTAAATGAAATACAAATTTGCTTGGATATTGGGATTCTAACTCTATGCTAACAACCTCAATTTTTCCAAAGTATATGAAATTAGTATGATGAATTGCTCTGAAAAATAAATGAATTTCTTCTCCATTTGATCGAGCATACACTATCCGGTTTTCTGCAAAATGGTCGTTTGGCCCTTCCCAATGTAAATATTCATCTACTAATTTGTCTGCATACTGCTCTAGAGAACCCTGCTTCTCAGCAGTAACAAATAGAATAATTTTTGAATCTCCTTTTGGCGCTACTACACCGCGAGCAAGGGCTTGGTAGGCTGCATAGTTCCAAATCTCTGCTAAAAATTTACGGGAGTATTCTTGGCCTATTTTTATAGAATCGAAAGAAACATGCATTTAAAGAGGAGAAAGATATAATCACAATCAAATATATTTATTATTTATACTAAATGGTATCTAAAAGTTTGTTTTAATGCGAACATCTCTGCGTTTATTCCCATTGATTTTGTCAAGCCACCAATCCGTTCGGGTTTTAGGAACTATGAAAAAGCGACAACCTTCATGGCCATGGAAAAAACAGCCATGCAAGAAAATAACGGTTTTGTATTTGGGCAACACCAAGTCGGGTTTGCCGCGGAGCTTTTTATCGTGGAGACGATACCGAAATCCTTGTGCGTGAAGAAACTTACGGACGATTAGCTCTGGTTTAGTGTCTTTGCTTCGCACGCGGCTCATGTTATAGCTGCACGGTCCGGCGTTCCGGCTGAGCAGGCGTGTGAACATCGGTCATAGGTTGAGAAACATTGAGTTTATGTACCTATAACAACGTTGCTACGCTATTGTCTTAGAGCCACTCTGTCCTGACTGAGTATGCTGGAATTGTAAAACGTACAGGAGTTAAAAATACGATCTACCAAATCACGTCAACAACATCCCGATACCGCCCAAATTTCTCATCGGCGGAAATAATTGGCATTTTTTCAGCTAAAGCTGTGGCTAGAATGAGCCTATCAAAAGGATCGCGGTGATCGGCAAACAGTGGTATTTGGTCGTAGGTTGCGATATGCCTGTTATCAAGCTGAATAATATGGAATCCGTCCTGCTTGGTTTGAGCAATAAGTTCATCTACAGATATCCGAAAGGTAGGCAGCTTACCGATTTTTAGTTTAATGGCTACCTCAATGAAGCTTCATTGAGATACCTAAATCTGATTTGCCGAATTAGTGAGAACTGCATGGGCCAACGTAGAGATAGACGGATTATCCTCTTGAATCCAGATCAATACTTGGGTGTCAATAAGTACATTCATTATGCCTACATGTATTCGCTAAGGTCATCGAGTGGCTCATTAAAATCCGCCGGAACGCTTACTTTGCCGGTTAGCGAGCCGAAGCGAATACCCTGTTTATCGTGTATACCAGTTTTTTGAGGCTTTTCTTTTGTCTCGTTCTCTAAAAACGTCACAATCACCTCTGTTCCTTCTGGAATGGATGGTATTTCATGTAATATGATTTGACCGTGGCCGAAAGTGCCTTTAACTGCCGTTAGCATAGCGAACCTGTTTTTACGTAAAGATAACAGTTTTGCAAGTTGCAAAAACCAGCCGTCTTCCCGGAAACTACCCCCACCCGTTTTACGTTGTTCCTTGGAATAAGCCAATCCAACGTGACGACTGAAGAAAAGCCACAATTAACTGATATTGACCTGACGGGATACGACCAGATTGAGGTCCTCGGTGCCCGTGAACATAATCTCAAAAATATTGATGTTACAATTCCTCGCAATAAGCTGGTTGTTGTAACAGGTATTAGCGGAAGCGGTAAATCGTCGCTGGCCTTCGATACAATTTATGCGGAGGGACAACGGCGCTACATGGAGAGTTTTTCGGCCTACGCCCGCTCGTTTATTGGCGACATGGAACGGCCCGATGTGGATAAAATCAACGGCCTGAGTCCGGTAATTTCCATTGAGCAAAAGACAACCTCCAAAAACCCCCGCTCAACGGTGGGGACCACCACCGAGATCTACGACTTTCTTCGATTGCTCTACGCTCGTGCGGGCGAAGCGTTCTCGTACATTACGGGGCGGAAAATGGAACGTCAATCTCAGGACCAGATTATTGACACCATTCTGGAGCAATATGCCGGACAGAAAATAACCCTGCTGTCGCCTATTATTAAAAGCCGGAAGGGCCATTACCGCGAACTGTTCGTACAGATTGCCAAGACTGGCTACACCAAAGTACGGGTGGATGGCGTGGTCCAGGATATTGCACCGAAGATGCAACTGGATCGCTACAAAATTCACGACATCGAGATCGTTATTGACCGGCTTGTCCCGAAAGCAGATGATCGCTATCGATTGAGTCAGTCGATCCAGACAGCACTTAAACAGGGCAAAGGTGCCATGCAGATGCTGGATGGGAAAGGGCAGTTGATCTATTTCTCGCAGAATCTGATGGACCCCGAATCGGGAATCAGCTACGATGAGCCATCGCCCAACTCGTTTTCGTTCAACTCACCTTATGGAGCCTGCCCAGTTTGTAATGGATTAGGTGTCGTTGAAGAAATCACGGAAGAATCTGTTATCCCGGATAAGTCGCTGAGTATTAGCCGGGGTGCTATTGCTCCCCTGGGCGAATACCGCGAATTATGGATTTTCAAGGAGATCGAAGCGATCCTGAAGAAATACAAGCTTAACCTGACCACACCCGTTGTCAAGTTTCCCGAAGATCTGCTCCATGCGCTGATGTATGGTACAGAGGAAGAAGCAACCGTGCCATCGAAAAAATACGTTGGGGAGGATTATTACAGCTTTAAATTCGAGGGGATTGTTAACTTCCTGAAACGGCAGCAGGAAAACAGCACGGATAAAATTCAGGAGTGGCTCAAGGATTTTATGGTCATTAAATCCTGCCCGGAATGCCAGGGTGCACGACTGAAAAAAGAATCGCTCTATTTCAAAATCGACCAGAAGAATATTTCTGAACTGGCTCGCATGGACATATCCGAGTTAACGGAATGGTTTACAGGCGTAGAAAGTCGTCTGACTGATCGACAGAAAGTCATTGCGAAAGAAATTCTGAAGGAAATTCGCAAGCGTATCGGCTTCCTGCTCGACATTGGCCTCGATTACCTGACGCTCGATCGTCCGCTACGTACTTTATCGGGTGGTGAAGCGCAGCGTATCCGACTAGCCACGCAAATCGGAACACAATTGGTGGGTGTGCTCTACATCATGGATGAACCGAGTATCGGTCTGCACCAGCGCGATAACGTGAAACTGATTGACTCGCTAAAAAATCTGCGCGATTTGGGGAATACGGTTCTAGTTGTGGAGCATGATAAAGACATGATGCTCGAATCAGACTTTATTCTCGACATCGGTCCCGGCGCTGGCCGGCACGGTGGGCAGGTTGTTAATCAGGGAACACCCGAGGAATTCCTGAAAAACCAATATGCCGGGGTGGCTGGTAGCAGTACCACCGCCGATTACCTAAGCGGCCGACGCGCTATTGAGGTGCCAGCCGAACGACGAAAAGGTAACGGTAAATTTCTAATCATCAAGAATGCCACGGGACACAATCTGAAAAACGTAACGCTGAAATTGCCGCTTGGTCGGATGGTGACGATTACGGGCGTATCGGGCAGCGGTAAATCATCGCTGATTCATGAAACCTTGTTTCCTGTACTGAATCGCCATTTTTATAAGTCGAAGCGTGAGCCGCTGCCATTTAAAACGGTGGAAGGGCTGGAGTACCTGGACAAAGTGATTGAGGTCGATCAGTCGCCCATTGGGCGTACACCCCGCTCGAATCCGGCTACCTACACGGGTATGTTTTCCGAAATCAGAACCCTGTTTGCCGAACTTCCCGAAGCTAAAATTCGTGGTTACAAACCTGGTCGGTTCTCGTTCAACGTGAAAGGGGGCCGGTGCGAAGATTGCGAGGGCGCGGGCATGAAGAAGATCGAAATGGAATTTCTGCCCGATGTGCATGTGATGTGCGAAACCTGCAAAGGCAAACGCTTCAACCGCGAAACACTGGAGGTTCGTTTCAAAGGAAAATCCATTGCGGATGTCCTCGACATGACCGTTGAGCAAGGGTTAGACTTCTTTGCCAGTCAACCCAAAATCCTGCGGAAAGTATCAACACTGAACGACGTAGGATTGGGTTATATCACGCTCGGTCAACACGCTACTACGCTATCGGGTGGCGAGGCACAACGGGTAAAACTTGCGGAAGAACTGTCCAAAAAAGACACCGGCAAAACGCTCTATATCCTCGACGAACCAACCACGGGGCTGCATTTTCAGGACATTGCCCACTTGCTCGACGTATTAAATAAACTCGCCGATAAAGGAAATACGGTTTTGATTATCGAGCACAACTTAGACGTGATCAAAGTCTCCGACCACCTCATCGACTTGGGTCCGGAAGGTGGTAACAAAGGCGGTTACATCATCGCTGAAGGCTCACCTGAAAAGGTGGCCGAGGTGAAAGGAAGCTATACGGGTAAGTTTTTGAAGATGGAGTTGACAGCGAGCAAGGCATAGGCGTTGACAACGACTGGCTAGTCGCCCCATGTCCATACGACGGATGGGGCTACTAGCCGTTCTGCTATTAGGGTAGTACAATAGGCCCTAACATATGTAGCCACAAGATATAGCCTGACACGCCACCAACAAGCCCAGCTACAACGAACGTAAATCGCTGATGCGGAGGAATGAACTTAAAAATGACGTAGTGTAGGACAAAAGCGCCTACCGCACCCGTAACCACATTTAATGTCCACGGGGGTAAATCGTAGTATTTTGACAGGCGAGTTTCATCTCCACGGCCGTATACTCCTTTAAAAATTAGGAGCATAAACATCATAAAACAATTGGCAACCTGTCTAAGCCAGAATAGAGCGATGAATACCCATAGCCAGTCTGAATTAGATAAGTCAAGCTGTAAGTCACGTTTTTTTCTGTTTATAAGAAATAATATTAGTAGCCCCAAAGTACCGGTAAGCATGGTTTGTAATGGACCTCCCCACTGAAAATAGCAACGGATATGAATCATTTTTTTTTCTAAATGATTCATATCCGTTTTCTCTGGAAAAATAACTTTATTTTTTAATTCATGTCGGAATTTTTTATAATAATAATCAAGAGAATCGGTGGCAGAAGTATGACCCGTATAAGTACTGCCATAAGTAATCCGTCCGCCTTTAAAGCCCATTAATTTAGCGATAAGTAAATGCCCAGCTTCGTGGGAGAGCGTACCAATAATAGTAAATAAGATAAAGCAAAGTGTCAAATTCCAGCAAAGCGTTATATCTATAAAAGTATACCAATTTTTTTTGTTCATATTAATGAAAATGCTTTGCTCTTATTTCTGTTACTGTGGTTTGTTACTTGAGCCTCTCTTTTCTGGATTGTAGCGATATAAGTGTCTCTTACAACCCAGATGGAGGATATTATTTCCAGTTTGATTGTATTTAGTTGTGTGGATACAATGCTCAAATATAGTGACTTGATCCATTTTTTTTGTGTCTTGTTTGTTATTTTATGGCACATAATGAGTACTGCTTTTTGTGCGTTATCAACGTGCCGCATTTTGTTGGGCCTTTAGTTTTCTAATTGATTTATGCGTAACCCATTCTTCTACATTTTGCTCCTTGTGCTCGTCGTTCTGGACGGCTGGCTATTGGCACACCCCAATCTGATTGGTCAGGCTGGGGTGTTCTTTTTTGATTACAGCGCTATTGAAACGTTCCCTAAAGCTATCGGAACCGTTTCAATAGTAATTAGTGTGTCTATCTTGATAACCTGGTTAGCTGGTCGGTTGAGTCAGCCAGTAGCGATCGGTATTACTATTGCACTACTGGTGGGGTCTGTTTATTACTTATTTCAGAGTTTTTCTCAGTACAATACAGGCATTTATAAGCTTACGGGCGCTGGTTTCCGGGCAGGGGCTATTTTGCTCCCGGCGTTAGTGGTGTTGGTTTTTGGGAAAGGTGTGTGGGATGTGATTTCAAACAAGCGTAGCTGACCTATCAGTTATTGATTGGATATCCAACCGTAGTGTGTTGTCAGATGCTTACATCTGACAACACAAAAAGAGCCTCAATTGGCTCTTTTTTGCGTATTTTTGAGATTGCTCACTCACTTCCTCATGAACAAACTATATCTCTTCTTAATCTGTCTCCCCGTATCACTTTTTGCGCAATCGACCTATCTTCTTAAACCCGACCGCGTCTTCGATGGCGAAACTATGCATGAGGGCTGGGTGGTACGTGTAAAAGACGATAAAATTGAAACAGCGGGCCCTGCATCTTCTGTATCGGCAACGGGCGCTGAAGTCATTGACCTGAAAGGAACAACGCTAACTCCCGGTCTGATTGAAGGGCACTCGCATCTATTATTACATCCCTATAATGAAACGCCCTGGGATGATCAGGTGTTGAAAGAAGCTCGCTCGCTACGGGTAGCAAGGGCAACCGTTCATGCGCAGAAAACGCTGTTAGCAGGCTTTACAACCGTACGTGATCTTGGTACCGAAGGGGCAGATTATGATGATGTAGGCTTAAAGCAGGCGATCAATAAAGGCATTATTCAAGGTCCGCGCATGATTGTTGTCACGAAGGCGCTCATTGCCACTGGGAGTTATGCCCCTAAAGGATTTAGTCCAGACATCGATGTACCACAAGGCGCTGAAGAGGCCGATGGTCATGATGCGCTCATTCTGGCCGTCCGTCGGCAGATTGGTAAAGGGGCCGATGCCATAAAAATCTACGCCGATTACCGCTGGGGCTTAATGGCTGAAGCACGTCCAACCTACACCATTGACGAAATTAAACTCATTGTTGAAGTTGCTAAAAGTAGTGGCCGGGCAGTCGTTGCGCATGCAGGTACCGCCGAGGGAATGCGCCGGGCTATTTTAGGCGGTTGCGAAACGATTGAACATGGCGATGCCGGAACTCCCGAAATCTTCGCGCTTATGAAGCAGCACGGCACCGCACTCTGCCCGACACTGGCTGCGGGTGATGCCGTGAGCCAATATCGAGGCTGGAAAAAAGGGCAGGAATCTGAACCGGAACGAATCAAACAAAAGCGTGTGACGTTTAAACAGGCATTAGATGCAGGCGTAACAATCTGCGCTGGTGGCGATGTAGGCGTGTTCAGTCACGGCGATAATGCGCGTGAGCTGGTGATGATGGTAGATTATGGCATGAAACCTATTGATGTGTTGCGTTCGGCTACGTCGGTAAACGCCGACGTTTTTCACCTGGCCGACCGGGGACGCGTTCGACCCGGCTTACTGGCTGATTTGGTGGCAGTAGAAGGTGATCCCTCAAAAACAATCGCTGATTTATATCGGGTTCGGGCGGTGCTGAAAGGGGGCGTTTTTTACAAACGATAAGGAGAAATTGTACCCTGAGAGGCCATGTTACAGCTTAATACAACCGTAACATGGCTTTTTTACAACAATTTCATCTGTCGTTTAGATTTTTGGGCTAATTTCGCCCGGACAGTTTGGTTACGGCGTTTGGACTACGTTGAACAACGCACTTAATGCCACTTCATCCTGGTACTCAACAAGCCGCTAATTCGTTACTTCTGATTAACTCTACCCCGTTTTTGTATGGCAAACACCGCTGAATTAACTGTCGATGGTAAATCCTATTCATTCCCAACACTAGAGGGGACCGAGCATGAAAAAGCCTTCGACATCTCAAATCTACGTGATCAGACCGGCTACGTTACGTTAGACCGGGGTTATAAAAACACTGGTGCTACAAAAAGTGCCATTACGTTTTTAGATGGTGAAGAGGGTATTTTGCAATATCGGGGTTATTCCATTGAAGACCTGGCTGCAAAGGCTTCCTTTCTGGAAGTAGCTTACCTGCTTATATATGGTGAATTGCCAACCCAGGAACAGTTTACGCAGTTTGAAACGGCTATTCGTCGGCATACCCTGGTTAACGAAGATATGCGGAAAATCTTCGATGGTTTTCCAGTCAAAGCACACCCGATGGGCGTTTTGTCGTCGTTAGTGAGTGCAATGAGTGCGTTTTACCCAGATTTAGAGTCTGGGAAAGAAGAAGATAAAACGGACTTACACATTATCCGTCTGCTGGCTAAGCTACCCACTATTGCTACCTGGTCGTACAAGCGGGCATTGGGTCATCCAATGAACTACCCTAAAAATAATCTTGACTACATCCCGAACTTCCTGAACATGATGTTCTCGTTGCCAGTCGAAGAGTATAAAGTTGATCCGGTAGTAGCCGAGGCCCTGAACGTTCTGCTTATTCTGCATGCTGACCACGAGCAAAACTGCTCGACCTCAACCGTACGACTGGTTGGTTCGTCGCAGGCCAACATTTATTCGTCTATTTCGGCGGGCATCAGTGCGTTGTGGGGACCGCTCCACGGTGGCGCTAACCAGGAAGTCATTGAGATGCTCGAAGACATCAAAGCCGACGGGGGTGATGTGTCGAAATACGTAGAAATGGCCAAGAATGCGAAAACAACTGGCTTCCGGTTATTTGGCTTTGGTCACCGTGTGTATAAGAACTTTGATCCCCGAGCTCGGATTATCAAAAAGGCTGCCGACGATGTGTTGAGTAAGCTGGGTGTTAATGATCCCGTACTTGAAATCGCTAAAGGCCTGGAAGAAGCAGCGCTTCATGACGATTATTTTGTATCGCGCAAACTATACCCGAACGTCGATTTCTATTCAGGTATTATTTATCGCGCATTGGGCATCCCAACCAACATGTTTACGGTAATGTTCGCTATCGGTCGTTTGCCGGGCTGGATTGCACAATGGAAAGAAATGCGTGAAACAAAAGAACCAATCGGTCGTCCCCGCCAAATTTACACTGGCGAAACTCTGAGGGAGTTCGTACCGCTTGAAAAACGATAAATTTTTGTAGTACCGACCGTCCCGGTCGGGTGTGAAGCTAGGCAATTCATCCGTCTATTCTCACACTCGATCGGGACGGTCGTTTTACGAGCAGGTGACTATAACTATGTCTCAGTGTCCTATGTCACACCCGACCGTCTCGGTCGGCACTACAGATATGGAACCAGAGATATATCGCCGTAAACTCCCTCATATTCAGCCACTATCAAGTACGTTCTTCGTTACCTATCGGCTTCATAGCTCTTTACCAGCTACTGTTAAGCAACAACTTCGTGAAGAGTATACGCGGAGAAGCTCCGTTTAACCAAGTCAGACAGTTATTCAATCAAAGTTTCCGACAAATTAAGCCGTCGTTACTTTGGCCGTTTTGATGGTTTACTGGATTTATGTGCTTATTGTCCAGCCTATTTGTCGAATCAAGAAGTGGCTCAGTTAGTCGCTGAGTCCTTGCATTTCTGGGATGGTCAACGTATTAACTTAATTGCCTACACGATTATGTCTAATCATGTGCATGCCGTTTTTACGTTAACGGGAGAGGAGATTGAAGCAGGAAAAGTGAATTCACTAAAGCGATTAATGCATTCGATCAAAAGCTATACAGCACACAAGGCAAATGTATTGCTCAATTTAAATGGTGAATTTTGGGAAGAAGAAACGTATGACCGTTTGGTTCGAGATACCGATGAGCTTCGCCGTATTGTGAGGTATGTACTAATGAATCCAGTAAAAGCTGGTTTATGTGAAGATTGGAAGACTTGGAAATGGAATTATGTGAAGCCGATCTACGACGAATTCTAGTAAAACCGACCGTCCCGGTCGGGTGTGAGAATAGACAAATCACTGTCGATTTCCACACCCGACCGGGACGGTCGGTACTACAAAGAAATTAATCATCGATTTCACCTTCATCGTCGGCCGCGGTAGCTGCCAGAACGGGATCAAGTAAAACGTCATCGTCTTCTGCGATTTTAGCCCGGATCTTGCCTTCAATTTCGGCCATCAGTTCTGGATTGTCGAGCAATAGTTCTTTCACCGCATCGCGACCCTGTGCCAAACGGCTGGTGCCATACGAGAACCAGGAACCTGATTTCTTAACAATCTCCATTTCAACGGATAAGTCCAGGATTTCCCCAACTTTCGAAATGCCTTGGCCGTACATGATGTCGAACTCAACAACTTTGAAAGGGGCTGCCAGTTTGTTTTTGACAACTTTCACTTTCGTACGGTTACCCACAATGTTATCGGCACCTTCTTTGATCTGACCAATCCGGCGGATGTCAAGACGAACCGATGCGTAGAATTTCAGCGCATTACCGCCCGTTGTGGTTTCGGGGTTACCAAACATCACACCGATCTTTTCACGAAGCTGGTTGATGAAAATACAGCAGCAACCCGTTTTGTTAATGGTACCGGTGAGTTTCCGTAAGGCCTGCGACATCAGACGAGCTTGTAAGCCCATTTTGCTTTCGCCCATTTCGCCTTCGATCTCAGCTTTTGGCACCAGTGCGGCAACCGAGTCAATAACGATAATGTCAATAGCACCCGAACTGATGAGATGCTCAGCGATTTCAAGCGCCTGTTCGCCATTGTCTGGCTGTGAAATAAGAAGATTTTTTGTATCGATGCCCAGCTTTTCAGCGTAAACACGGTCAAATGCGTGTTCAGCGTCGATAAAGGCCGCCAGACCACCTGCTTTCTGGGCTTCGGCGATGCAGTGCATCGTTAAGGTGGTTTTACCTGACGATTCTGGCCCGTAGATTTCAACGACACGACCACGTGGCATGCCGCCAATACCAAGGGCTAAATCCAACCCCAGCGAGCCAGTTGAAATAACCGGAACATCGATAACTTTCGTATCGCTCAGGCGCATAACCGTGCCTTTGCCAAACGCTTTATCAAGTTTCTCGATTGTGGTTTGAAGTGCTTTTAATTTACTGTCATTAGCAGATGCTGTGGCTTGCGCCGTATCTGATTTTGCCATGTTAGGATGGTTGTTTAAACAGATAAAATTACCCAAAAATCGCCGGATTACCAAACGGTTTTTGAAAATAGTTGGGGCTTTTTAGCTGCGGATTTAGGTAGAAAATTTAACGCTGAAAAAGCCCGCCAATTGCCTTATTTTCAGGCAGATTGATGGGCTTTTAAGGGATTGGTTCAACTATAGAGTTGAGTCGGCTGTAGCGGGTTGCTGAGCCGGGCTAGGCTGTTGTGCCTGGGGCTGAGCGGGTTGGGCTTGCCCAGGCTGATAACCTGGATAAGCAGACCCATCGCCATAGGGGCGAGCGGCTGGGCCAACGATTTCTACAGCCGTGATATAATACTTAGTTTCGCCGTTCCAGGGAAACTTCAGGATCTTTTCTTCGTAATGCAATGTCACCCGTTGGCCGGTTTTAACGGCCTCTGTAACCTGGGCAGCTACTGCATCATCCTTTACCGAAAAATCGAAATATTGGGGCGTTAGCGACCCTGTTTCACCCGAAAAGCCTCCAACATTCAGAACACCTTCGTAGGTTTTGAAGATAAAACCCCGCCGACTGAATTTAGAAACCGTTCCGGCACGCTCGCCATCGCTATAGCTCCAGCCGGTAAGTGCGTAGAGTACGCCAAAAACAACTAATAAAAATAACAGAAAATATAAGAGCCCTCGCATAGGTATGGCTGGTTTAGTGGTGAATTATGAGCACACAAATAGACAACATTTTCTGATAACTTCTGTTTCGGGACCCTGTAGACCATTAATTATTCATGAAGTAACGAACCAATCCCATTCCTTTTCTGAAGTTTTGCCCTGTATTTCGTTACTTTGCAGCTAGTAAGCTAATCGGCTAATGGCTTGGGAGTCAAATTCCATATACCGATACGCCAAGACGTGTTCGTTATTAACCCCTTCTTAATTCTCTGCAATGAGTACCATTCAAAGCATTCATGCCCGACAGATTCTGGATTCACGCGGTAACCCGACTGTTGAAGTGGACGTCCGCACCGAAAATGGTTTTCTGGGCCGTGCTGCCGTTCCATCGGGGGCATCGACAGGCACTCACGAAGCCGTTGAACTTCGCGATGATGACAAAAAGGTTTACGTTGGCAAAGGCGTTCTGAAAGCCGTATCTAACGTCAACGAACTTATTTTTCCGGAATTGGTCGGTATTTCCGTTTTTGAGCAGAGCATGATTGATAAAATTATGCTTGAACTGGATGGCACGCCAAACAAAGGCCGTTTAGGCGCAAACGCTATTCTGGGCGTATCGCTGGCTGCTTCGAAAGCGGCTGCACAGGAAGCAGGTTTGCCACTCTACCGTTACATCGGTGGCGTTAATGCCAATACCTTACCTGTGCCCATGATGAACATCCTGAATGGTGGTTCGCATGCCGATAACTCCATTGACTTCCAGGAGTTCATGGTTATGCCCGCCAATGCGCCAAGCTTTTCGGAAGCGCTGCGGATGGGAACCGAAATTTTCCATACCCTCAAAGGCGTATTGAAGAAAATGGGTCTGGCTACCAACGTTGGTGATGAAGGTGGTTTTGCCCCGAACATCAAGTCGAACGAGGAAGCGATTCAAACCATTATGCAGGCTATCGAGAAAGCTGGCTACCGCCCAGGTGAAGATGTCTGGATTGCTATGGATGCTGCTTCTTCGGAGTTCTATGATGCTGAAGCAGGTGTTTATCATTTCAAAAAATCAACTGGCGACAAGCTGACTTCGGCGGAAATGGCTGGCTTCTGGAAAGATTGGGCTTCTAAATACCCCATCCTGTCCATTGAAGATGGTATGGCCGAAGACGATTGGGCTGGCTGGAAACTACACACCGACGAGCTGAAAGGCACGAAGGTTCAACTGGTTGGTGATGACCTGTTTGTAACGAACGTAACCCGCCTGCAGGAAGGTATCGACAAAGGCATTGCCAATGCAATTCTGGTGAAAGTAAACCAGATCGGTTCGTTGACCGAAACGATTGATACCGTAAACCTGGCGAAGCGCAATTCGTACAAGAACATTATGTCGCACCGCTCGGGCGAAACCGAAGATGCTACCATCGCTGATTTAGCAGTGGCGTTGAATACAGGTCAAATCAAAACCGGTTCAGCTTCGCGCTCAGACCGGATGGCGAAATACAACCAACTGCTTCGTATCGAAGAGGAATTAGGCGAAACGGCGTATTTCCCAGGACTTAAATTCTAGCAGGGAGCACGGTGCACGGAGCAGGGAAGAGCTACTAGATTCCCCGCTCCGTGCACCGTGCCCCGCGCTTTTCTCATGCTACAAAAAATCCTTCGCAAACTCGGTAATTTCTATGTCGCTTCTGGCATAGGGCTTTTATTGTGGATGACGTTTTTTGATGCGAACGACTTGCCAACACAAATCCGAAACTGGTGGAAGCTGCACAAGTTGAATGAGGAAACCAGCTATTACCAGGATAAAATTAAAGCGTTGCAGGTAGAGCGCCGGGAAGTATTCGGTAGTGACCGGCTTCGCGAGAAGTTTGCCCGTGAAGAATACCTAATGAAAAAGCCGGGTGAAGATGTGTTCGTCATTGTCGATGAGCATAATGAACCACTTGAAAAATAGCTGGGAGCCAGGAGCATAGAGCAGGGTAGGTAACATGCCGAGCTCCGAACTCCATGCTCCGAGCCCCACGCTCCCTGCCCCATGCTAAACGTCCTCTTCGTCTGTTACGGTAACATCTGCCGGTCGCCGGTAGCAGAGGGTGTGTTTAGGCAGCTAGTCGCCGACGCAGGGCTCGATAAACAGATACAGGCCGATTCGGCCGGGACAGCATCCTTTCATATTGGTCAGCTTTCTGACAGGAGAACCCGGGAAAACGCGCTTGAGCATGGACTCACGCTAACACACCGCGCCCGCCGGTTAACTGGCGACTATCTGGCCCAGTTCGATTACTTTGTGGCGATGGATGAAACTAACCTCGAAGCCATCGAGAAGCTGAACTACCGTAGCACGGGCTTGTACTCCAACGACACCATATTCTTACTTCGTGAGTTTGATCCTGATGTAAACGATCAGCCTAATGTGCCAGACCCGTACTATGAAGGCCCAGAGGTTTTTGAAGAGGTGTATCAAATTGCCCTACGCTGCTGCCGACAGCTACTCACGTACTTAATTCAACAGCATAATCTTAATGAGCGAAAGAGCGAAGGAGTGAACGAGTGAAGTTACCGTATGGTTTCGCTCTTTCACCCTTTCGCTCTTTCACTCATTCACTCATTGAACCTATGAACAAAAAAGTCATTCTCATCATTCTCGACGGTTGGGGCATTCCGCTCAAACCCGAAGTGTCGGCTATTGAATCGGCGCACACACCGTTTATGAATTCGTTGTATCCCAAATATCCAAACAGTAAGCTGGAGGCTTCGGGATTAGCGGTTGGTTTACCTGCGGGTCAGATGGGTAACTCCGAAGTAGGGCATATGAACCTCGGTGCCGGTCGGGTTGTCTATCAAGATTTGGTAAAAGTCAATAAAGCGGTTGAAGAGCATACCCTTGATAAAGAGCCTGTATTGGTCGATGCCCTGACGTATGCGAAAGCCAACGGTAAGAAAGTCCATTTTATCGGCTTAGTTTCCGATGGGGGCGTTCATGCGCATATTGAACACGTAAAAGGATTACTATCTATCGCACAAACGTACGGTTTAACGGACGTATTCGTCCACGCTTTCACGGATGGCCGCGATACAGATCCCAAGGGGGGCGTTGGGTATCTAACTGACTTGCAGGCGCATATGACTGCTACAACGGGCCAGATCGCCAGCGTCATCGGTCGTTATTATGCAATGGACCGCGATAATCGCTGGGAACGCGTTAAGGTTGCCTACGATGCGATGGTACGCGGTGAAGGCGAAAAAGTGGCCGCTGCTGATATTACCAAGTCATTGCAGGCGTCGTATGATGCGGGTGTAACGGATGAGTTTATTAAGCCGCTTATCGTTTCCAAGGCCGATGGTTCGCCCGTTGCGGTTATTGAAGATGGCGACGTGGTGCTTTGCTTTAATTTCCGTACCGACCGGGGCCGTGAAATTACGCAGGCATTGACGCAGAAAGATTTTCCAGAACAGGGTATGAAAAAGCTCAATCTGGATTACATCACCATGACCAAATACGACGATGAGTTTGTGGGGGTAAAAGTCATTTTCGACAAAGACAATCTACAAAACACGCTGGGTGAGGTTATTGCTGGAGCAGGCAGGAAGCAGATCCGGATTGCCGAAACCGAGAAATATCCACACGTAACCTTCTTCTTTTCGGGCGGACGCGAAGAGCCGTTCCTGGGTGAAAAGCGGCTTCTCTGCCCCTCACCGAAAGAAATGGTGATTCGTGACGATCGAGGTGTTGAGGTTACCATACCTGTGAAAACCTACGATCAGATTCCCGAAATGGCCGCTTATGATATCCGCAACGCAATTATTCCTGAACTGGAGAAAGAAGAAGTCGACTTCGTTTGCCTGAACTTTGCCAATACCGATATGGTAGGCCATACCGGCGTTTTTTCGGCTGTTGTGAAAGCTGCCGAAACCGCCGATGCCTGTGCTCAGGCCGTTACCGAAACCGCTCTGGCGCATGGGTATACAACCATTATCATTGCTGACCACGGTAACGCCGAATACATGACTAATGATGACGGAACGCCGAATACGGCTCATACAACTAACTTAGTGCCCTGTATTCTGGTCGATAAGGACTATCATCCAGCCATGAATGATGGTAAACTTGCCGATATTGCTCCCACGATCCTGCAATTGATGGGTATACCACAACCAGCCGAAATGGGTGGAGTGAGTTTGATAAAGGAGTAAGTCGTTTCTTGAACTACATAAAAAAGCCGTGCCCGATTTTACCGGACGCGGCTTTTTTATGTAGTCAGGGCCAATCGGAACGCCGAACCGCTCCAGATTGGTCCTGGCTAAAAAGCTTTTACAAAGCAGTTATAGTAGTACAATACCCTATTTGCTCTTTAGGAAAGAGAAACGATAACCCTCGCGGACCTTTACCTAGTATGCAGATTGACCATTCCTTACAACCCACCGATCTATCGGCAAAACTTAACCGCTTCTGGGAACTCTCTGGCCAGAAAATTCACCTGATTGACAAAGACTACGACGTAACGAAAGGTTCGCCAGTTTTCACGGTACAGGGAAAATACACGACCCGGGGCTGGACAGAATGGACGCAGGGATTTCAGTTTGGAGCCGCTATTTTACAGTTCGATGCGACCAATAATACTGACTTTCTGGAAATAGGTCGTCAGAAAACGCTGACTGTCATGGCTCCTCACATTAGCCACATTGGGGTGCATGATCACGGTTTCAACAACGTCAGTACCTACGGGAACCTGCTTCGGCTGATGCGGGAAGGCCGTATTCCAACGAATGAATGGGAAGCTAACTTTTATGAACTGGCGCTAAAAATCTCCGGTGCCGTGCAGGCCAGTCGCTGGACAACGGTTAAAACAGGGGGGTTCATTAGTTCATTCAACGGTTCCCATTCGCTTTTTGTCGATACAATTCGGTCGTGCCGGGCGTTGGTGCTGAGCCATTCGTTGGGACATGTGTTTCAGGGTGAGGGTGATGTGAAGATTAATTTACTGGACCGAGCCTTGCAGCACATGAAGGCTACCGCCGATTATTCGGTATTCTACGGTTCAGGACGAGATTCGTATGATCTATGGGGACGTACGGCTCATGAAAGTGTTTTCAATATAAAGGATGGTAATTTT
Organism: Spirosoma sp. KCTC 42546; assembly: GCF_006965485.1. Classification (NCBI taxonomy): domain Bacteria; kingdom Pseudomonadati; phylum Bacteroidota; class Cytophagia; order Cytophagales; family Cytophagaceae; genus Spirosoma; species Spirosoma sp. KCTC 42546. Next base: position 8,202,599 of record NZ_CP041360.1, on the reverse strand, counting down.
CGATGCCCCAATTCACAACAGGGCTATTCGGGCTTTACTACCTGGACGCGCGGATTAGCCTGGGCTATGTGCGGCTTTGCTGAGGAGCTAGAGTGGCTTGCCACTCGGGATGATGCCGAGTTGGAGCCTTTCGGTGGTCGCGATTCTATCGAAGACTTCATGTTGAAAGCGGCTACGGCCACCTGCGACTTTTATATCGAATACACACCCACTGACGGCATTCCTTATTGGGACACAGGAGCACCCAATCTGCATCGCTTAGGTGACTATCTGCATCGGCCCGCCGATCCCTACAATAATTTCGAACCGGTAGATAGCTCGGCCGCAGCTATTGGTGCGCAGGGACTGCTACGGTTGGGGAAATATCTGACCGAAAAAGGCAATGCTGACCCTGGAAAACGCTACTATCAGGCTGGTTTGACAGTTCTTAATACGCTTTTTGATGAACCTTATCTCAGTACGAATCCAGTGCATCAGGGCCTGATCCTTCATTCAATTTATCATCAGCCTAATGGTTGGGATTATGTACCGGCGGGAAGTAAAATTGCGAATGGAGAGTCGAGTATGTGGGGCGATTACCACGCTCGCGAAGTAGCCCTCTATTTACAACGGATCATTCGTAACGAGCCGTATTATACTTTTTTCAACCAGATTGCCGGTGATACGGCCCTCCGATAGCACTTATCCAGATGAGTGAAAAATACAAACCCCAGTTTCCCCGCATGGCCCAGCTGAAAACGGCTGCTGATCTGGGAAATTATCTGACAAAAAACGACATCGGGCTGCCGTTCGACGACGTTTTATTGCCTGCTGCGGAGAGCCCGTTCAATCGGCCTATTCCACTAAAGTCCGGCCAAACGATTGGTAATAGCCTGTGTATTTTACCTATGGAAGGCTGGGACGGCACCCTTGATGGCCGACCAACCGATTTTACGCGTAACCGCTGGAAGAAATTTGCCATCAGTGGAGCCAAATTATTGTTTGGCTGTGAGGCTGTAGCGGTTTGCCATTCGGGCAAAGCCAACCCGAACCAATTAGTCATGAACGACGAAACGTTTCTTGACTTTGTTGAATTGCGGCAATTGGTACTCAATGCGCATACCGAAGCATTTGGCAAAACCGACGATTTAGTGATTGGTCTCCAATTAACGCATTCGGGACGTTTTTGTAAGCCCAGGAGCCACAAGGCTTTTGAGTCGAAAATTCTATATAGCCATCCGTTTCTGAATAGCAAATTCGGTATGCCGGCTGATTATCCACTGCTCACGGATGAGGAGATCGACCAAATCATCCAGCAGTATATAGATGCCGCTGTACTGGCTCAAAAAGCGGGTTTTGATTTTGTGGATGTAAAACATTGTCACGGCTATCTGGGTCATGAGTTCCTGAGTGCGGTAAGTCGGGAAGGGCGTTACGGGGGTTCTTTCGAAAATCGGACACGCTACCTTCGGAACATTGTTGCGGGCATTCGCGAAGCCGCGCCGGGACTGGGAATCGGGATTCGTCTGAGTGCTTTTGATCTACTGCCTTTCAAAAAAGGACCGGCTGGGGCTGGTATTCCGGAGTCTGCCGAAGAATACCCATTTGCGTTTGGTGGAAAATCGAATGGACTAGAGCTTGACCTAACCGAGACAAAAGCGTTGTTGACGCTGGCCGAATCACTTGGGATACAGTTGGTATGCATTACGGGTGGAAGCCCCTATTACAACCCACACTTAATGCGACCGGCCCTGTTTCCGCCCTCGGATGGTTATTTGCCCCCGGAAGACCCACTATTGGGGGTAAAACGACAAATCGACGTCACAAACGAGCTGAAACAGGCATTCCCGGAGTTGGTCATAATTGGCTCGGGCTATTCCTATCTGCAGGAATGGCTTCCGAATGTGGCGCAGTATGTATTGCGCAATGGCATGGCCGATAGCATAGGCTTTGGCCGTATGGTACTGTCGTATCCAACTATGCCCGCCGATATGCTTGAGGGTCGTCCGCTCGTCCGAAACCACATCTGCCGCACGTTTTCGGACTGTACGACAGCGCCACGGAATGGGCTGATTTCGGGGTGCTATCCATTGGATCCACTCTATAAGAAAAGCCCTGAAGCTGAAGAGCTTAAAGCGATAAAAGAAAGCTTGTGAAAAAAGAGGAACACTCGATCCGGCGTACCAGGCCAGTAGCCTTTGTAACAGGAGGTAGTCGTGGCATTGGCTACGGTATTGCCGAACACCTGGCCCATGCTGGATTCGACCTGGCCATTAACGGAGTTCGGCCAGAAGAAGCCGTTCGTGAGGCATTGGATGCATTGAGAAATCGGGGAAGTGACGTGATTTATTGTCCCGGAGATATTGCATCGGTGCAGGATCGGGCCAGCATGATGCAACGTATTGTAGCCCATTTTGGTCGATTAAACGTATTAGTAAACAACGCGGGTGTAGCCCCAAAAGAACGCCGGGATATTCTGGAGGCTACTGAAGAGAGTTTTCAGTATGTATTGTCGACTAACTTACAAGGCGCTTATTTTCTGACGCAGGCAACCGCTAACTGGATGATTGCTCAACAGAAAGAGCAGGCTGATTTTTGGGGCTGTATCATTAACGTATCGTCGATTTCAGCTACCGTCGCATCGGTTAATCGGGGCGAGTATTGCGTGGCGAAGGCTGGATTAAGTATGGCAACGCAACTGTTTGCCGTTCGGCTCGGCGAGTACAATATTCCGGTTTACGAAGTTCGACCGGGTGTTATTAAAACGGATATGACGGCGGGTGTAACTGCCAAATACGACGCGCTGATTGACAGCGGACTTTGTGTTCAAAAACGATGGGGTTTCCCCGATGATGTAGGCAAAGCGGTTGCCGCGCTCGCTAAAGGAGATTTTCCATACTCAACAGGCCAGATCATCATGGTAGATGGTGGGCTAACCTTGCCAAGGCTTTAATTCGTTTGATGTTTGTAGTTAATAAGAAACGTCAAACTACGAACCTCAAACCTCCAACTTTTTCTAAACCAATTCAAACTCATGGACCCTAAACAAGTTTCCCGGCGTGATGTCCTCAAAGCAGGCGCGGTCGGTTCACTGGCAGCTATCGGGCTGCCAACCTACATTCCGGCGCATGCGTTCGGGGCTAACGACCGTGTTCGAATGGCCGTTATTGGCGTAAATGGCCGGGGTAAAGACCATATTCAAGGATTGTCAAAACAGAAAGATGTCGAAGTGGTCACGCTTTGTGATGTAGACAGCAATGTGCTACAGGAAAGAGCTTCGGAGTTCGAAAAGAAATACAATCGGAAAGTCCAAATGGTGGATGATCTTCGGAAAGTCTATGATGATAAGAATATTGATGCCGTGAGCATTGCCACGCCAAATCACTGGCATGCGCTGGCGGCTATCTGGGCGTGTCAGGCGGGTAAAGATGTGTACGTGGAGAAACCGGGTGCGCATAATTTACATGAAGGACGGAAGCTGGTCGAGGCAGCCCATCAATACAAACGTATTGTGCAGCATGGTGTTCAATTGCGGAGTTCGGTGGCCATTCAGGAAGCCATTAAACACCTGCGCGACGGTCTGATTGGCAAGGTTTACATGGCACGGGGCCTCGTGTATAAGTGGAGACCCGACATCGGTAACAAAGGGCCATCGCCCGTACCGTCCGAATTGAACTGGAATATGTGGCAGGGACCCGCGCAAACAAAAGAGTTCAGTAAAAACTACGTTCACTACAATTGGCACTGGTTCTGGGATTATGGTAATGGCGACATTGGTAACCAGGGTATCCACGAAACCGATCTTTGCATGTGGGGTTTGGATGTAGGCTTGCCTGAAGAAATCACCTCAGCGGGTGGCAAGTTTCTTTGGAACGACTGTAAGGAAACGCCGGAAACGCTCACCTCAATTTACAAATACCCATCGCAGGGGAAAGTGATTCAGTTTGAAGTCCGTCCCTGGATGACTAACAAAGAAGATGGTGTTGAAATTGGTAACCTGTTCTACGGCGACAAAGGGTATATGGTGATCAACGGGTATGATGATTATAAAACCTTTTTAGGTAAAGAACGGACACCTGGCCCGGCCCGTAAAGAAGGAGGAGATCATTACGCCAACTTTATTGAAGCTGTTCGGGCACGGGATACCTCGAAGCAGAACGGGCCGGTTGAAACCGCCCACCTGGCATCGGGTATTGCGCATCTTGGTAATATCTCGTACCGCTTGGGCCGTACCCTCCATTTCGACCCTAAAAACGAAGTGTTCACCGGCGATAAAGAGGCCAACCAGATGCTTACCCGCAAATACCGCGCTCCGTTTGTCGTACCGGAGAAGGTGTAAGTACAACTGTCTTGATAAAAACCTATGAGGTCTCCAAGACCTTATAGGTTTGACCTGCCCTCAATCTTAACTTAATCAATGAAGCCAATCCTTACGCCTGAAACAAGCCCGGCCAATCGCTCAACAATCTCCCAACTGTTGCAAATACCGGTGCTGGTAGCCGCCCTCGGGTATCTGGTAGATATGTACGACCTGTTTTTGTTCAGCGTGGTACGCGTACCCAGTCTTAAAGCATTAGCGGTAGAGGGAGATCGGTTACTAAGCGAAGGTCTTTTCCTGCTCAATGTGCAGATGGCTGGTATGCTGATTGGGGGTATTTTCTGGGGAATCTTAGGCGATAAAAAAGGTCGCCTTTCTGTGCTCTTTGGCTCTATTCTGCTGTATTCACTGGCCAACATTGCCAATGGCTTTGTCACGTCACTGGATCAGTACGCGCTCCTACGCTTTATTGCTGGAGTAGGATTAGCGGGCGAATTAGGAGCTGGTATTACCCTGGTAACCGAAATTCTTCCCAAGCAGATTCGTGGGTATGGTACTACACTCGTGGCTACCATGGGCGTACTAGGTGCGATTCTGGCTTACTTTATGGCCGATCTATTCGATTGGCGGATCTCCTATTTTATTGGAGGTGGTCTAGGGCTGCTACTGCTTGTATTGCGGGTAAATGTTTTGGAGTCGGGTATGTTTGTGAAAACCAAACAGCGGGTAATTACTCGGGGTAGTCTACAAATGCTCGTATCCGATAAGGGCCGGCTAACCAAGTACGTTCAGTGTATTCTGGTTGGGTTACCCATCTGGTTTGTTGTTGGCATTCTGATTACCTTCTCCCCTGAATTTGGGAAAGCACTTGGCCTGAGCGCGCCCGTTGTGGCAGGCAAAGCAGTCATGTTAACCTTCTCCGGGCAGGTGTTGGGCGATATCGTAAGCGGATTTATGAGCCAGTACCTTAAAAGCCGGAAGCAGGTTATCCGGCTGTTTATGCTGCTCTCGCTGGTGTTTATGCTCGTGTATTTACTAGTTCCCGTGCACGACATTACGCTCTTTTATGTCGTCTGTGTTTGCCTTGGATTCGCTAATGGGTACTGGACGTTGTTCGTAACAATTGCGGCTGAGTTATTCGGGACCAATCTTCGGGCTACCGTGGCAACCACAATCCCAAACTTTGTACGGGGAGCTACCATTCCATTGAGTGCACTTTTTACGCTTCTGAAACCGTCGCTGGGAACGATCTACAGCGCATTAACGGTAGGCGTTATAACATTGATTGTGGCGCTGATTGCCTTAAACTTTCTGGATGAGACGTTTAAGAAGGATTTGGATTACGTTGAAGAGGAATAGAACGCAGATGCCGCGGATGTGGCTGATTTACACAGATTTTTTTGTCAGCGTAAATCAGCCACATCCGCGGCATCTGCGTTCTATTTAGTTTACATATCAAACAGCAGTCGGGCAGGATCTTCCAGAATTTGCTTCACCCGAACCAGGAAGCTAACCGATTCCTTTCCATCAATGATACGGTGATCATACGACAAGGCCACATACATAATTGGCCGAACCACAATCTCGCCATTAACGACGACAGCCCGCTCAACGATGTTGTGCATCCCTAAGATAGCTGACTGTGGCGCGTTGATGATCGGTGTCGACAACATCGACCCGAATGTACCACCATTGGTGATCGTGAACGTACCACCCGTCATTTGGTCGATGGTCAGTTTATTGTCGCGGGCCAGACCAGCCAACCGAACGATCTCCTTTTCAATACCGGCAAAACTTAACTGCTCGGCATTCCGAATAACGGGAACTACTAATCCCCGATCCGTTGAAACGGCAATCGAAATATCACAGAAATCATTGAAAATCATCTGATCACCGTCGATCTGAGCGTTTACCGCCGGGAAATCTTTCAGCGCAACACAAACGGCTTTCGTGAAGAACGACATAAAGCCGAGGCCAACGCCGTTTTTCTCCTTGAATTTATCTTTGTATTTGTTCCGCAGGTCCATAACCGGCTTCATGTCTACTTCATTGAAGGTAGTCAGCATAGCCGTTTCATTTTTAACGGCAACTAACCGGCGGGCAATTGTCCGACGTAGTGACGTCATTTTCTCCCGACGCTGGTTACGACTTCCCGCAACAACAGGTGCCGGAGCGGGCGCTGGTGCTGCGGGTTTAGGCGCAGCCGGTTGAGCCGTTGGTGCGGTTGGTGCCGCTGGTTGAGCCGGTTCGGGCGATGCTTTCATGGCATCCTCCTTCGTCACGCGTCCGCCTACACCGCTACCTTGAACTTGTTGAGCGTTAACACCTTTTTCATCCAGGATTTTAGCGGCTGCTGGCGATGGGTAATGAGCCGCGTAGCCGTTCTGTCCATTCGATGCTTCTGGCGTGGCTACAGTTGCCGCTGGTTGAGGAGCCGGTGTAGTTGCTGGAGCTGAAGGAGCCGCAGTACCTGCTCCTACTTCTATTTTGGCAATTAGAGCACCAATGGGTAGCGTTTCGCCAGCTTGAGCCACAATACGGAGTATTCCGGCGGCTTCGGCGGGAAGCTCAAAGGTCGCTTTATCGGATTCGAGTTCGCACAACACTTCATCGAGTGCAACCTGGTCACCATCTTTTTTGCTCCATGAAGCAATCGTAACTTCAGTAACCGACTCACCGACAGCCGGAACTTTCATTTCGACAACGCTGGAAGCACTGCTAACAGGGGCTGCTACCAGTTCTGCCACAGCTGTTGGGGCGGCCTGTTCGGCAGGTTTCGGTGCTTCGGCTTTTGCTGGCTCAGCCGCGGGAGCTGGCGCTGGCGCAGGTGCGCTACCTCCATCATCAATTGTACAAATGCTGGCACCAATGGGAAGCACATCGCCCTCCTGTGCCAGGATATGCAGAACGCCATCAGCTTCGGCCGTTAATTCAAACGTAGCCTTGTCGGAATCGAGTCCACAAAGAACATCATCCATTTTTACGTGATCACCTTCTTTCTTGTACCAGGTGCCAACGGTTACTTCGGTAATGGATTCCCCCACGGGAGGAATTTTCATGTCAACGGCCATTCTTCTGTAGTTTGTAGTTCGTAGTTTGAGGTTTGCTGTTTGCTGATGCTTCTAAAAACAACTACGAACGTCAAACCTCAAACGTCTTGTTATTCAAACGCTCTCCGAACGATGTCGGCTTGTTCCTGAGTATGTATTTTTGGGTAACCAGTTGCAGGTGACGCAGCCGCTTTACGGGAGATGATGGGCCAATTTAAGCCAATTCGTAACAGATAGGTCCAGTAGCCCATATTTTCAGGCTCTTCCTGAACCCAGAATAGCTCCGCTTTTTTGTACTTGGCTAATACCGCATCCAGTTGCGTTTTAGAGAGAGGGGCTAGTTGCTCCAGGCGAACAATTGCCACATCATCACGCTTGTCTGTCTGCTGTTTTTCAAGCAAATCATAATACACCTTACCGGTACATAGCAATACCCGTTTCACTTTTTTCGCCTGTGCATAGCTGTCGTCAATGATTTCCTGAAACGAGCCTTGGGTAAGGTCTTCCAGTGGAGAAACACATTTTGGATGACGTAGCAATGACTTTGGCGACATAACAACCAGCGGCTTTCGGAAGCCCCATGCCAACTGACGACGCATAATGTGGAATAAATTGGCAGGTGTACTCACGTTAGCTACCACCATATTATAATCGGCATATAACTGCAAATACCGTTCAGGGCGTGCATTGGAGTGCTCTGGTCCCTGGCCTTCGTAGCCATGAGGAAGCAACAGCGTTACGCCATTCTGGATACCCCATTTCGATTCACCAGCGGCAATAAACTGGTCAATAATCAATTGGGCACCGTTGGAAAAGTCGCCAAACTGTGCTTCCCAGATAACCAGCGCATGTGGGTTAGCCATGGCATAGCCATACTCAAAACCGAGTACGCCATATTCCGAAAGCAACGAGTTATAGACCTGAAAATTTTGCTGCCCATCCTGGATAAAATCGAGTGACGAGTAGGACTCGTTCGTTTCTGAATCATGAAGTACCGCATGCCGGTGTGAGAATGTGCCACGTTGAACATCCTGACCACTCAACCGAACCGGTTTGCCATCGAGCAGCAATGATCCATATGCCAATAACTCAGCCGTACCCCAGTTCACCAGTTTGGTATCGGTGATCATGGTTTGCCGGTCTTTCAGCAACTTGTCAATCTGCTTCAGTGGCTTGAAACCTTCCGGTGTTTTAACCAGCGCTTTACCAATGGTTTGCAGCACCTCTGCTGAAACCCCCGTTTCCGGCGATTTCTCAAAGTCCTTAGGTTCACTAAAGCGAAGTTCAGCCCAGTCGAGATCCAAGCGAAGCGGCTTGTAGGGGATTTCGGCTTTCTGCTTTACGCGGTCGAGTCGATCCTGTAGCTGCTTCTTGAATTCGGTATCCATGCGTTGCGCCAGTTCGGCGTCTACATCGCCCCGTTTGATAAGGAGTTCTTTGTAGATTTCGCGCGGATTCTGATGCTTTTCGATGATGTTGTACATCGTTGGCTGTGTAAACTTCGGCTCATCGGCTTCGTTGTGGCCATAGCGTCGGTAGCAAACCATGTCGATGAATACATCCCGATTAAATTTCTCGCGGAATTCAACGGCTAGTTTAGCGCAGAAAATAACTGCTTCAGGATCATCGCCATTCACGTGGAAAATGGGGGCATCAACGATCTTGGCTACATCAGAGCAGTAAATTGATGAGCGGGCATCTTCGAAATCGGTGGTAAAGCCGATCTGGTTATTAATCACGAAATGGACAGTACCGCCGGTTTGATAACCCGCCAGCTTGGCCATCTGGGTTACTTCATATACAATACCCTGACCCGCCACAGCGGCATCGCCGTGAATCAGGATCGGCATTATTTTCGTGAAATCACCTTTATATTCTTCATCAGCCTGCGCTCGAACAAAGCCTTCAACTACCGGGTTCACCGCTTCTAAGTGCGATGGGTTGGGAGCCAGCTTTACACTAATCTGTTTGCCCGACTTGGTTTCGGTTAAACTCGAATAGCCAAGGTGATATTTAACGTCGCCGTCGCCATGAACCTGCTCAGGTACATTGCCTTCAAAGCCATCGAAGATCGACTCGTAGGATTTGCCAAGGATGTTTGCTAATACATTCAAACGGCCCCGGTGTGCCATCCCAATCATTACTTCTTCAACCCCCATGTCGGCGGCCTGACTAATGATCGTATCCAGAGCAGGAATAGTTACTTCACCTCCTTCGAGCGAAAAACGCTTTTGGCCCAGGTACTTGGTGGCGAGAAAGTTCTCAAAAACGGTAGCTTCGTTCAGTTTTTCGAGAATACGCTTTTTCTCGTCGAGCGATGGTTCAAAAACGAGCGCTTCTTTTTCGATTTTGTTCCGTAGCCAGTTCTTTACATCCAGCTCGCGGATGTACATATACTCGAAACCAATCTCACCTGCATAAATTTTTCGCAATGAATCCATAATGACTCGTAGCGTAGCAGGTCCGATACCGAGTAATTTACCTGATTCAAACACGGTATCTAAATCAGCATCCGAAAGCGCGTAGTCGGGCAGGTCAACGCGGGGTTGCCGATCTTTGCGGGCTTTAAGCGGATTCGTTTTAGCCAATAGGTGGCCACGCGAGCGGTAGGCTTTAATCAAACTGGCAACCGAAACTTCTTTTTCGGCATGAGTAGCGTCTACCGGTTTGCTGCCTGTAGCCTGCCCGTTTCCATTGGCTGAGGCTCCATTTGGCGTAGCAGTGGAAGCTTTGCCATTGGTTTTTTCGCCATATGTCAGCGAAAACTCAAATCCTTTAAAAAATTGTTGCCAGCTTTCATCAACAGATTGCGGGTCTTGCTTATAAGCCTGGTAGAGTTGATCTACGTAAGCCGCGTCGGAATTGGCGATATAGGAGTACTGATCCATGACGGGGAACTCGTCGTTGTTTTTGACTTACAAAGGTAGCGTATCAGTTACAGAGTTGGCCCAAAATTTATTGTTTTTATCCTACTGATCGCTGATAGCCTCTTCTTTATCTATACAACAACTAATTTTTAATTTTTATTACAACTAGTACTGCTGCAAAATAGTAGCCAGAATGCATTTTTTCGTTTGCCAGCGCAACAGATTTATAGAGTTAATGCTAATAAACAGCGAACTAATTAAATGGCTATCTTCTGTCGGTAAGCCGCCAGCGGGTTGACGGATGTAGGGTTGTACTCATAGCGAGATTGATTATGGGTAACTCACCTCCTGCGAGTTAAAAATTATGCGCCTAGTTGCGTAAATTTTCCATTACTGTATGGTCAACATAATGCGCCTGGTGCAAGTCGACCGTTATAGCCTGTCCAGTTTACTGAGGAATAGCGTCTAATTGGTTTTTAATGGATATGTAGTTTGTGAAAACAGCTGCACTATTAATGGTCAGCGTATGGTGGTTTTCTTTTAATACTAATTTCTGATCGGGATTGGACAGGTAGTTAAACGGTAAGCCAAGTACAACCTGAGTAATAAATTCGGGGAGGATTCTTACGCCAATACCAATGAGCAGATCGGCTATCTTGGGCTATTAGCAAAGATAAGATCGACCTTATGGCGATTTTGTCATTTGATACCATTTTATACGCACCACAACGTTTGGAGAGATTCCCGATAGTTCAGTGTAATGGGATATTACACCATATACTGTCGGCTTCTGATGGATGGCTGTGTATATTTGACGATAAATCGTGTCCCGAAACCTACTTATGACCGTTGGTCCCGACGCTACGCATCAGTCCCCCTCGTCCTCAACTCACCGATGGCAACGTGCACTAGGCATTCGGCCGGAGGAAGGTAGAACGGTGGGGTTATTTTTTATCCACAATTTTCTGTTAGGCATTGGTACCATTCTGATTTATGTGGCGGCCAATGCCATTCTACTTGAAAATCATCCTGAAACCAGTCTGCCTGTTGCCTATGTGGTTGCCGCTTTAGCTATGATTGGGGTTGGCCGGGTATATGCTTATTTCGAGCATCATCTGGCACTGCGTAGTTTGGCTGTTCGGGTGCTACTATCGGCTGTTGTGATGACGGTGGTAGTAGGGGTGTTGGTTATTGTGGGCCATTCTGTAGCAGCCGCGGTAGCTATCATGACGGGCTACCGAATCATCTACCTGCTTACTAATCTTGAGTTTTGGGGCGTATCGGCGGTTGTATTCGATACGCGGCAGAGTAAGCGACTGTTTGGTGTAATCAGCTCAGGAGATATGCCCGCCAAAGCACTTGGCGCTATTCTGGCCGCTCTAGTTCATGCGCATGCGGACGTTCTACGGTTATTGCTGGTGGCATTCGGGGCATTTCTGGCCGCACTGTATGTGGTACAACTAACGATTCAGTCGCACGATGTACATGCTCCTCAACGTTCAGACCGGGCAGTTGGCCGGGAACCTTCGCGATTGATTGGCAAGCGATTTGGTGGCAGTGAGTTGATTTTTTATATGTGCTTGAGCCTGGCCGTGCTGGCAGCCGTAGCGACCGAGATTGAATACAACTTCTTTATCAACGTAAAACACCGATTTCATGATCAAACCGATGTTATTCGGTATGTGAGTTACGTACTGGCTCTGACGTATGGGGTAGCTATGCTGGCTAAACTGCTCTTGTCCAGGCAAGTACTCGATAAGTTTGGCGTACAACGCTCCTTGCTGGTTCTTCCCTGGGTAGCGCTGATAGGCTTGGCCGGACTCATCGTTCTGCACTATGTTGCTACCAGTGAAACCGCGTTACTGATCTATTTCTGTGGCCTCTATCTGGTTTTTGAAGTAGTTCGTCGGGCGTTATTCGATCCTGTATTTCTTGTGTTATTTCAACCTTTATTGCCCCCACAGCGGCTGAAAGGCCATACGCTGGCGAAGGGGTTGTATGAGCCGATTGGCCTGGGATTGGCGGGTCTGCTGATTTTTGTTTTCCATACAACACTGGAATCTGGCGGAGCACTGGTTTGGCTTGGTTTGTTGATTGGCGCTATCTGGTTGTTACGTCATACCTACAAGCGGTATTTACATGAACTTAATGACGCCATTGGTCGCCGGTTTCTGGAAAGTGACCAGCTCGCTATGCCAACCGTTGCCCAGGCGAGTCTTATTCGTCAATTGCAGAGTGCTAATGCGGAAGAGGTACTTATGGCTATTGGCTGGCTTGATGCTCATAATCCGGCGGAGTTGACCCCAAGAGTGCCTTCTCTACTAACCCATACCAACGCTAATGTTCGTAGACGAACGCTGGCAACTATCTCGCACATCAATCGGCCAGTGCCGATTCAACAGTTAATGCATATTGCTCTGGCTGATTCAGAACCGGCTTTGCGTCAACAGGCAGCTTATTTGTTAGGCCGTCGGATTACTGTTGAACCCTCAGAACTGGCCCCACTTATTAATCATACAGATCTGAGTATCCGGCAGGGTGCTATTAGAGGTGTTCTGGAGTTGAATCCACATGATGCTGCTGCTCAGGCGAGCCTGAAGCAACTAGCCAATGACAAAGACCCTGCCCACCAGCAACTAGCGTTACATCTGATTGCAACCCTACATCTGAATGATTTTGCGTCCATCGTAAACGAGCGACTTACTAGCTCGACAATTGATGTTAAGAAGGCAGCTATCGCAGCGGCTGGCCGTCTTTCCAATGAGGGGTTGACCCAGTATTTGCTGAGTAACCTGACTGATGAAACTATCGGCCGGGCAGTGGTTCAGTCTTTGAAAGCACGTGGACCTGAACTAATTCCGTTAGTACGGCAGATTCGACGTTCAGCTACAGATCGGCTGGTTCTGGAGCGGATAGCCGCCATTTGTGGTGCTATTTATTCGCCCGACAGCCGACAGCTTCTGAATGAATTGGCTCAATTACCAGACCTGATGGTGCGGAGTGCAGCCTTACGTGCGTTGCGTCGTTTTCCTAACGAACCGGCGGATGACTCGATATTTCGTGCGCTTATGCAGGAAGAAGTACTGCTGGCCCAACAACTCATGCAGGCGAGCCTGACCGAAGTTGAGCTTACGGAAACCCTTGATTATGAGTTAGCGGTATTACTGCAGCGGCTGTTTGATATTTTAACGCAACTATATGATTCAGATACGATTGCAGGGGCACGTATGGGAATAAGCCACCCCGCTCGTGAACGTCGGGCCAATGCGCTTGAAATGCTCGATAATCTGATCCCAAGAGCTACTTACCAAACGTTGCAAGTATTAGTTGATGATCTGCCTAGGTCCGAAAAAGTTCGTATCCTTGCTACAGAACTTGGCACGTTTACTGATTCTGAGCCTATTCGGGCGTTTATTTTACGAATGGGAGAGCCTGTTTTTTCGGCCTGGACAGTTAGTGTTGTTGTACGAAGTTTAGCTCCTGCTGAAGCATCAATTGCACTTCAATCGTTAGCGTCTCGTTTTTCCGCCCTATCTCCTTTGATTATGAGTAACTCAAGCCATTCAACCGACCAGATTGCAGCCTATGATCGGGTATTGCTGCTATCGCAAACCAGCCTGTTTTCGCAAACGCCCGAAAATGTATTGGCCAGTATTACGCCAATTATGAAAGAAGAGCAGCATACTGCCGGTGAACCCATTTTTCATAAGGGGGATCTTGGCTCGGGTATGTACGTGATTTACTCAGGCGAGGTAGTAATTCTGGATGGAGACACAGAGCTGGCTCGTTTTGGGCGGGGTGATTTTTTTGGCGAACTAGCCTTACTGGATACGGAAGCCCGTTCGGCAACGGCCGAAGCCATTACTGATATTCGATTATTGCGGATTGATCAGGACGATTTCTTTGACCTGATGGAAGAACGGGGTGAAGTGCTTCGCAGCATTGTACGAAGTTTATCGGGTCGGATTCGTCGGCAGAATGAGCTGATCGCTCGTCAATCGACCAACACTAAATAAAAGCAGGTATGAACTGGTCGGATGGAGAATCGTACATAGCTATTGGTATTGCTGCTGGCCTCATGCGCTACTTCCGGAGATTTCTGGAGACGGAAAAACGGCTACCCCACTGGGATAGGTATCTAAAGCAGGTATGGCTTGCGGGTTTAATTCTGATGGGACTTGGGGGAATATTTCCTGATCCCTGGTTAATCTGGTTTGAGCTGATCATAATTTTTGCCATTGTCTATACTATTTCGCAACTATATGAATTCCGGCCCGCCCGAACGTTACTACTGGCGTTAGCACCTTATGCCTTTATCCTCGTCGTTAAAGACTTATTAGAGCATTTAGCTCCAAAATTCTATAAGGCCAATGATGACTACATTGACGCAACCTCTACGTTCGCAATCATCTGGTTGATTACGTTTGTCGTCATTGCCAATAATCAGAAAAAGTCGCTGGCCAAAGCGCAGCTGGAACATGAGAAGGAGCTCGAAAAACGGCGGATCATCGAAGCAAAAAAGAATGAACTCGAATTCCTGGTTGCCGAGCGAACTGCCGAGATCACGCGTCAGAAAGAAGAACTGGAGCAAACGGTTACCGAGCTAAAAGCCACTCAGAGTCAGTTAGTTCAAAGCGAGAAAATGGCTTCGTTAGGTGAACTCACGGCTGGTATCGCTCACGAAATCCAAAACCCACTCAACTTCGTTAACAATTTCTCCGAAGTGAGTATTGAACTCATTGACGAACTGACCGAAGAACAGGCCAAAGCCGACCGAGATCACGAACTGGAAGCGGAGTTATTGACTGACCTGAAGCAGAACTTACAGAAAATTAACCATCACGGCGGTCGGGCATCATCTATTGTGAAAGGTATGCTACAACACTCGCGCGCCAGTAACGGTCAGCGGGAACTGACCGATCTGAATGCGCTGGCTGATGAATACCTACGGCTGGCTTACCACGGCTTGCGGGCTAAAGACAAGACCTTCAACGCCGTATTGAAGACGGACTTTGATGCATCCCTGGGTCAGATCAGTATGATTCCCCAGGATATTGGCCGGGTATTACTGAATCTGTTCACCAATGCGTTTTATGCCGTTCAGCAACGTCAGAAGCAGCACCCAGACCTGGCCTACCAACCAACGGTATCGATCAGCACTCGTTGTGACAACAGTCAGGCGGTGATTGTGGTTAGTGACAATGGCACCGGGATTCCTGAGTCGGTACAACAGAAGATCTTCCAGCCTTTTTTCACGACCAAGCCCACGGGTGAGGGCACGGGTTTAGGTTTATCGTTGGCGTATGATATTGTAACAAAGGGGCATGGGGGAACGTTGGAGGTGGAAAGTAAGGAAGGAGAAGGGACAACATTTACCATAACATTACCGGCTTAAGGGTTGACTAGTTAGTTGGTGCCGGTTTCAGCTAGTTACTATGCCTATTCGCCCATTGTTGTTTAGTCTATTGCTTTGGTTGACCGCAACGGTAACCAGCGTACAGGCACAGGATTCGTTACGGATCGCACTACGTACCCAATTGGCCGGCCATCTACAGGCCGATACGATCCGGGTAAACCGGCTGAATGCATTAGCCTATCTACTACGGGGTGACCAGCCGCAACAAACCCTTTTGCTTGCTCAGGAAGCATTGATAGTAGCCCGAAAACTCAATTACCAGCGGGGGGAAGCCACGGCGCTCTATAATCTGGGAATTGGCCATGCTACGGATAGAGAGTATCAACAAACGCTCCCTTACCTGAATCAGGCTTTGGCACTATTCAGGCAATTGAATGATCGGACAGGTATGGCACGCGTACTGAGCCAAATTGGCTGGTTTTATACGCAACGGGGCGATTATGTGTTGGCCCTAACGTACAATCTGCAAGCACAGCAGTTAGCCGAAAAAGCAGCTAATCTGGAGCTATTAGCCCGCACAACAGCTCGTTTGGGTAGTTTACACATTATACTGGGCGATTACCAGCAGGGTTTAGCTATTCAATCGGCAGCTATTCAGTTATTTGAGCGTACGAATGATCAGGAGGGCGTTTGCCGGTCGTTGAATGGCTTTGGTGACCTTTACCGACTTCAGGAGGATTATGACCGGGCTGATCGCTATTACAACAAGTCGATCCGGTTGGCCCATGCATTAAACAGGCCTCGTCTGGCAGCTCAGGCCGAGAGCAATCTGGCGGCTGTATATGTGGCACAGGGTAACTATGACGGTGCGCTTAATATGGCCCGCCGTGCGCTGTCGGTTTTAACGAAAATACCCGAAACGGATGTGGTTGTGTGGACTCAAACGGTAGTAGCCCGAGCCTATCTCAAGCAGAATAGGCTTGATAGTGCGTTGGTTAACGCGCTTCGTAGCTGGAACTTGAGTCGACAAATCGGTTACAGAGAGGCATCTCGCGATGCTAATGAAATTTTGGCCCAGGTGTATGCGGCCCAGAACAAGTTTGCCGATGCCTATGCGGCTCAGCAGAAGTACATTGCTTATGTAGATACGCTGTCTGGGCGAAATACACAGCAGCAATTGGCTATCCTGCAATACAATTACGGGCTTGCCGAAAAGCAAACGCAAATTGCCTTGTTAAAAAAAGACAAAGCCTTACAAACCGCCACGGCACAGCGACAACGGCAATTGCTAATTGGCACCCTCGTTGGCATGGGGCTAGTCCTGGGCTTACTCTTTCTGGTCTACCGCAACAATCGCCAGAAGCAAAAAGCCAATGCCCTCCTGCAGCAGCAAAAGACAGAAATTCAGATCCAGCGCGATCAGACGAATCAAGCACTAGCCGAATTGAAGTCTACACAAAATCAGCTGATTCACAGTGAGAAAATGGCTTCATTGGGCGAGTTGACGGCCGGTATTGCGCATGAGATTCAAAACCCCCTCAATTTCGTCAATAACTTTTCCGAAGTAAGTACTGAGTTGGTGCAGGAGTTACAAGAAGAGCGAAAAAAGGGGGCGGATCGGGATGAAGAGCTTGAGGATGAATTATTAACTGATTTATCGAATAACCTTCAAAAAATCAGTCAGCATGGTAACCGGGCATCGGGTATCGTAAAGGGAATGCTGGAACACTCGCGCAAAAGTACGGGTCGTAAAGAGCGAACGGATCTGAATGCGCTGGCTGATGAATACCTACGGCTGGCTTACCACGGCTTGCGGGCTAAAGACAAGACCTTCAACGCCGTATTGAAGACGGACTTTGATGCATCCCTGGGTCAGATCAGTATGATTCCCCAGGATATTGGCCGGGTATTGCTGAATCTGTTCACCAATGCGTTTTATGCCGTTCAGCAACGTCAGAAGCAGCACCCAGACCTGGCCTACCAACCAACGGTATCGATCAGCACTCGTTGTGACAACAGCCAGGCGGTGATTGTGGTTAGTGACAATGGCACCGGGATTCCTGAGTCGGTACAACAGAAGATCTTCCAGCCTTTTTTCACGACCAAGCCCACGGGTGAGGGCACGGGTTTAGGTTTATCGTTGGCGTATGATATTATAACAAAGGGACATAGTGGAACATTAACCGTTGAAAGTGAAGAGGGAAAAGGGACAAAATTCGTAATTTCCCTTCCTGCTTAAGAAACAGATTAGATGATGGAGCTTAGGTAGAAACAATAGTATTTTGCCAATAACTCAATCAACTAACTTATGTACAACCTGTATCTCGCTACATTAATTTTCCTCCTTCACGTCTGTAGTTATGGACAAACAACCCCACCCAGCCAAACGGCATCACCCGCACCCGTTGATTTGAACGAACGTGTTCGGATGCTGGAAGAAAATCTACGCTTCTCAGATCAGGGGTTGGCAAAAAGCATCGATGACTTACTGTGGTACCAAAAACTGGGCGACATAGCCATTATTGACAAGGTTCGATATGCCAGTAAGCCTCCGCATGTCATCAAAAACCCAACCGGTCAGGGAGCCAATAACCCTGTTGTAATTCCAGCTTACACCTTTGTGTCCCGGAAGTTTGCATCGGCCAAAAAACTACCTCTACTTATTTTCGTGCATGATGGTGTACATGGCGATTTCAGTACGCTCTATGCACATGTTGTTCGGGAGTTGGTAGATCAGGGATACCTCATCCTGGCCCCGGAATATAGAGGGAGCGTTGGCTATGGCGGAACCTTCTATAATCAAATAGATTACGGCGATTACGAAAACGACGACGTACTGGCAGGAAAACGATGGGCCGTTGAGAACATGCCCCAGGTAGATGCCGACCGGGTGGGTATTATCGGCTGGAGCCACGGAGGAATGATCTCATTGATGAATATTTTCGACCATCCCGAAGATTACAAAGTGGCGTATGCAGGTGTTCCTGTTACCGACATCATTGCCCGATTGGGATACAAACCCGCTAGCTATCGAACCATATTCTCGGCAGCTACCCACATTGGTAAAGACCCCTCCGATAATGTGGCCGAATATCGTCGGCGGTCGCCAGTCTGGAATGCGCAGAAACTGAAAACGCCCTTGCTTATTCATACTAACACGAATGATGAAGATGTGAATGTGCTGGAGGTTGAATCATTGATAAATGCTCTGAAAGCACACGAGAAAAAGTTTGAGTACAAGATTTATCAGGACGCGCCGGGTGGGCATAGCTTCAATCGACTCGATACGAAGCTGGCTCGTGATTCGCGCGAAGAGATATACAAGTTTCTGGCTCGCTATCTGACGCCACCTGCTGCAAAATGAGCTAGCGACAAACATGGCTTTTGTCCAGTTCGTTTTCCTTGTAAAGCCCGTGTCGCTATTGAACCTATCGGCATGGGCTTTTATGAAGTAGACTGGCGCCCCATTTTCCATTAAATTGCCCATATTTTAAGCTACTATGAAACCCTATTACCTCCTTGTGCTGCTGGTTTGGGCTGCCTGTGTTACACCAGCTGCGGTCGCTCAGGATAGCACGAAAAGCTCGGCCTTAAAACCTAAAAAGAAGATTGCTGCCAATACCAACAAGCAACCCTCACTATTTGACCTTGATCGTGACCTGGAATTTACACTGACTGCCAATCTGCGCGATCTAACAAAAGATAGAGGTGATAAGCCGATTACCCACGCTGCAGTGCTAACCTATACGAATGGGAGTGAGCTAGATACCTTACCCCTGACACTGAAAGTCCGGGGGAATTTCCGGCGTAGTAAGGTCAACTGCACATTTCCGCCCCTATTGATTGATCTCCCCAAAAAGAAAGTTAAGAAGACTTTATTTGCGCATCAGAATAAAGTGAAACTGGTCACGCACTGCCAGAATGACGAATGGGTCGTACGTGAATACCTGGTGTATAAACTCTACAATCTGCTCACGGACTTAAGCTTCCGGGCCCAATTGGCTCGGGTTACCTATGCCGATTCGCTGGGGAAGCGCGCGCCTGAAACACATTGGAGCTTTCTGCTCGAAGATGAGAGTGATCTAGCAAAACGAAATAACGTAAAACTCAATACCATGAAGCAAATAGGGATGGGTTATGCTGATTCGCTGGGCATGGCTACTGTTGCCGTTTTTGAATACATGATCGGGAATACTGATTGGTCAGTGCCCTATCTGCATAACATTCGCTTGTTTGCTAATGGTGTAACCAGCTCGCTACCAGTACCCTACGACTTTGATCATGCCGGTATTGTTGAAGCGTCTTATGCAAAACCTGCGGAACAGCTCGGTCTTTCATCGGTTCGGGAGCGGGTCTACCGGGGGCCTACTTACCCGATGCCGCTTCTGCAACAGGTATTCGATAAATTCAATCAGATAAAACCTCAAGTCTACGCGCTCTATCAGAACGATAGCCGATTGGATAAAACCTATGTAAAGCGTACAGTAAGATACCTGGATGATTTTTATGCGCTTCTCAGCAAACCGGCATCGGCACGAGCCATATTCCGCCAGAATGTCCAGTCGGGCGTGGTCATTAAAGGGCTAAACTGAATTAGCTATAATACGTAGCGAGCAGGGCTATCACAACGGTGATGACGACCACCGAGAAGCCAATCATAAAAAACTGGTAGGCAAATTTGAGTAGCCGGTATTTTCGGGCCAGAACCTGCCCCTGAGCATATATATTATTGATCAGACTAGTATAAAGGTCATCATCGTTGCTGAGCAGTTTGCGCAGTTTTTTGCGATACTCGTCTAACGAAAGCTGGGAATAGTAGCCGAAGAACAGCAAATCAATTGGGCGATCCTCCGGTATACTGTTTCGCTTTTTTATGGGCGAAATCGTTGGATTGGTTGCAATCAATGAAACAATAATGGTAACCAGACAGACCGCCAGCAATAGTAAACTAGGGATAAGCAGGTTATCTGGGGCATCGTATTTTCGGGCGTAAGCTGAAATGATGATGGAAACAATAATGGTATTGATAGAAATCATCAGATTGGCCTTTCGATCGGCCATCTCACTGAGTTTCATATGGTTCGACAGTGTGGTTCGAAATAGTGTTTCAACCCCTTTACTGGCTTTCTTATTTTTTTCTTTTTTTGACTTTTTAAGCGTTGGGATTTCAGGTATTTGTGTGGGGGAGGGCGGGTTTGCTCCTACGTCAATTTGGTTTTCCTGCGGTGTTGGAGCCATGGATGAGGTGTTATTCAGTAGTAAGTTTACAAATCTATGATGCCTGAGGCAAATTTTCTATCTTTGAGTCATACCCTTCCGAGCAATGATGAAAATTTTAGTTGTTGACGATGAAACAGACGTAAAAGACTTGTTTCTTCAGCGGTTCCGTCGCGAAATTCGTAATGCAGAATTTAAATTAGACTTTGCCAATTCAGGTGAAGAGGCTCTTTCCTACCTGGCCGATCATCAATCGGAGGTTATCTTGATCCTGTCTGATATTAATATGCCCGGTATGAGTGGCTTTGAATTATTACGCCATATTCGGGAGGGTTTTAAGACACCTCCACCACCCGTTGTTATGATGATTACAGCCTACGGTGACCCGGAGTCACAGGAACAGGCTGTTAAATTGGGAGCCAACGATTTTCTGACGAAACCGCTCGACTTTACGGTTCTCAAACAAAAACTACACGATTTAGCATGAATGCCAAAATATTGGTGGTTGACGACGAGACGGATCTTGAATTACTGATCAAGCAAAAGTTTCGAAGACAGATTCGGGAAAAAAAATACGAATTCATCTTTGCCCATGATGGTGTAGAAGCACTGGAAATGCTGGCTCAGCAACCCGATACAGACATGGTGCTGACCGATATTAATATGCCAGGCATGGATGGCCTGACACTATTGATCAAGTTGCACGAAAGCAATCCAATGCTCAAAGCGGTGATCGTATCCGCCTACGGCGATATGGATAATATTCGTACAGCTATGAATCGGGGTGCGTTTGACTTCGTTACCAAACCTGTCAATTTCGAGGATCTGGAGTTGACAATGGCTAAAACGATGGAGTACATCATGCAGCTCCGGCAAACATTGCAGGCCATTAAGGAAAACAATATCCTGCGCATGTACGTGGATGAGTCGGTGCTGACGTTTATGAACAAGCCCGAATTTGAGACGTCGCTCTCGGCCAGTGAAACCGTAGTTGCCACCGTCCTATTCATTGATATTTGCGGGTTTACATCGATTTCAGAGCGAGAAGAACCTGATACGGTTGTCCGGTTGGTAAATCGGTATTTCGATGTGATGGTTAAGGAGATTCTTGGGCAGGGTGGCTACGTCGATAAATTTATGGGCGATGCGGTAATGGCTGTTTTCCGGGGAGACTACCATTTTGATCGGGCCATTGAGGCCGCGCTGGCGGTGCGGACGCAGATTGCTACGCTTGAAGATAGTCTGGTTACCAATCCCACTTATCATCCGCAAGTTTCCATCGGGATTAATACGGGTGAGATGGTATCGGGCAATATTGGTTCAACAGCCCTAAGAAGATTGGATTACACTGTTATTGGTGATGCGGTTAATACCGCTCAGCGATTACAATCGGTAGCACAACCCGGTCAAATTGTCATTGCCGAATCGGCACAGCAGCAAGTTGCCGAATCCTTCACCTGCGAACGCATTGGTGAAGTAACGCTAAAGAATAAATCTGCCCCTGTCGTAATTTATAACGTAGTGGGATAATGTGGATTAATGTAAAATGAACAATGGTTAATGTTAATGACGCATGTTAGCTGCATTATACATTAACCATTGTTCATTTTACATTAATCCTCTGCCAGGGTTCGGGAAATATTCATGCGGTAGACGCCTATAGCGGGGAGGGCAGCGGCTATTAAGCCAATTAGAATGGCTACGCCCAATAAGATCCATTCTTCAGGAAGGATGCCAAATGCGGCCAGGTTGTAATGATAATCTTCTGAAACGCTGCTTGAAAAGAGCCACAGGCCAACGCGGCTCAGCAAAATGCCTAAGCCAAAACCAATTAATGCCAATACTAAGCCTTCGAGTAAGAGCATGCCGAATAATTGCGCTCGCGTAGCACCCATAGATAGCATCAGGGCCATTTCGTAGCGTCGTTCTTTCAATGAATTGTACAGAGATACGAATACGCTAACGCCCGAAATAAGCATAATCACAATAGCTAATCCACGTAAGGTTTCAACGCCAACGCCCAGTAACGTAAACAGCCGGTTGATTTCAATATTGGGTAAGGCTGCCTGAAGTTTTGAGTTGCTGTTAATGCCCCTTGCAACCATCATACCCATTGGATTTCGGAACTTTATAAGCATACTCGTAATCTCGTGAGGGGCTTCCTCGTGCCCTTCTTCCTCATGGGCTTCACCTTCTTCGTGACCGTGGTCATGAATAGCCCAGATACTTGAAAGAGGAGTCAGAATAAGTTGGTCTGTAACTGTATTAGTTGGGTTCAGAATACCCACGACCTTATATTTTGAGCCGGCATGAACTTCGCCCTCTTTATCCAGGCCATGTGAACCTGAAAAGGTATCGCCAATTTTTAAGCCGGTAACAGCAGCAACGCGGGGGCCAATGACTACCTCTAAATTCTGCTCGAATAACTTCCCTTGCCCAACCGTTGCTTCAAAATGATCGAGGTATTTCTTGTTCGTACCCAAAATCCGGAACGACTGATAATTATCGCCCATAGACAGCGGGATGGCCGTTTTAATCATCGGATTGCGGGTGAGCCGTTCGGCTTCATCGAGCGGGATATTACCGACCGGTGAATCAATTTGATAAATACTCGACAGAATTAGTTGAAGTGGGCTCCCTTTGGCACCCAGAACCATATCGATTCCTTTGATATTTTTCCGAAACTGGTCGTCCAATTGCTTGTTCAGCAATAACAACAGCGAAATAATCGTGATGCCAAAGGTCATCAGCAACCCGCTCAGAAAACTGCTTAGAGGCTTATCTTTTAGATTACTCCAACTAATTCGAAAAAGATTCATAGTATTTTAAGAGTTAACCGCAAAGGACGCAAGGGATAGCGCAAAGAACGCAAAGTAAAGTTTTCTCCGCGCTCTTTGCGCTATCCCTTGCGTCCTTTGCGGTTAAATAAACACATTACAAATCCAGTTTAAAATGATGACTGGCAATATTAAATCGTTTATTCAGGTATAAGCGGTGGGCGTCATAACGGCCCGGATTCTGTCCTGAATCGAGCGATACACACTGGCAACCCGATTGCCGTGCCTGATCGATCACGAAATCAAGTAAGGCGTTGGCGTATCCTTTACCACGTCCTTCGGGTAGGGTCGACAAATCGTCGATATACAGCGTTTTGCCGCTGTATAGGAAATTCAAATACCGATAGCCAATTACCGCAGGAACCGTTTCCGATGGATTCCCCGTATCCACAAAGGCAAGTACGAAGCCGTCGCTGGCTTGTTGAGCGCGAATTCGGTCAAAAGCCTGGTCAGGTGTCAGGTGGGAACGTAAGGCCAGCATAGCAGGCACACAGCGCCGAATATCGGCATCGGATTGAGCAATCGTTACGGTCATAGTTGTTGGCGGATTTGTTGCAGTAATTCATCACCCCCACGTTCCAGAATGCTTTCGGCTAATGAATGGCCTAATAATGGGGCTTCTTCGGGTGTGCCGGAAAAGGTTTCGCGGAGCAGTTGGCTACCGTCTAGACTAACCAAACCGCCCGTTAGGCTGATCATCTGGTCGCTGGTCCACTGAGCCAGCGCGAACGATGGAATACTACATCCGCCTTCCAGTCTGGCCAGAAATGCACGCTCAGCCCGTAAACAGGCCGCAGTCGGCTCATGATTAATGATTCGGGTGAGGGCTTCAGAAACCTGACTATCCAGCGAAGTGGCTACCTCAATAGCTACGCTCCCCTGGCCAACAGCGGGCGTAAATTCGGTGATGGGCAGGTGTTCTACAATCAGGTCATCATACCCCATCCGATGAACGCCCGCATAGGCAAGCAGCAGTGCATCGCATTGACCTTCGTCGAGTTTGCGAATACGCGTTTGCAGATTACCGCGCATATCAACCGTAGTCAGGTGTGGGCAATAGTGTTTGAGCATGGCTACCCGTCGTGTAGACGATGTGCCAATGCGAAATACCGGGCCTCCGCGCAGAGATACCTCTTTGTTTCGGCTAACCAACACATCGTTAGCCAGTTCACGCTCGGTAAAGGCAATGATTCCCAAATCGGGAGGGAGGCTTGAGGGAAGGTCTTTGGCACTATGAACAGCAATATCGATGCTGCCATCGCGCAGTTGGTCTTCAAGTTCCTGTGTAAACACACCCTTGCTCCCAATCTTAGCTAGCGACCGGTCGAGTACCAAATCGCCTTTGGTTTCAATGAGTACCAACTCGGAGGTTAAGCCCGCTTGCTGAAGTAACGTTTGTATGTAGTCTGCCTGCCAGATGGCTAATCGGCTGCTTCGCGTTCCAACTTTAATATGCATGATCTGACAAAGATACGGTAGGAAAGTCAGGTTTTAGTAACGCAGCTACACTGTGGTAAAGTGTAGAAAGAGAGCCACACAGAGCCCATAAATCGCAACACTATTGTTTTTCCGTACATAGATAATAAAAGTGGCAGAATAGACGGCTCCAGTGTCAAAACGGCATAATTCAACGAAAAAGAGTGCTTTTGGGCTGCCATCCTGGCCGATATAAGTAGGATTAATCCATTAGGCACGAGGTTTGTCTAATACTTAAAAGAATTGAATAAAGCAGTAAACAACATCCACTATGAAAGCGATAGAAAACGTGTTTAAGGGAACCGGCGGACAGATCGACTTGCTGAATACCCTATATGGTGGGTCGAGTCAGACCACCATGAACGTTGAGCGGGAAGATGAACGCTTAATTATAACCCTATCTGCTCCGGGCGTAAAGGCCAACTCATTCAATGTGTTGGTTGAGGGCAGTAAACTCGTTCTCTATACATTGCTGGTCAGTACATCTGAGCGTCAGGAAGAGGGCACGAGCCAACGATTGGCTGTACCGATGTTCTTACGGGTTCTGGACATTCCGTCTTTTATTGACGCCGATCATATTGAGGCCGTTCACGAACACGGTAGGGTTCTGGTCATGCTGCCCTTCAAAGATGAAGAGCATCTGCATCGTAGGATCGACATCAAAAACTTATTTTAATCATTACCGCTGCATTCCTTCCGGGACTTGAGGGTCCTGTAGCCTATAGATGAGTTCAAAGCCGCTTTTACGGAAGCGGCTTTTTGATTTTTTAGCCGGTAGGGCTTAATCCATCAGACTGCCCGCTTATAGTAAAGCCCAATCATCAACATGATTGGGCTTTACTATGAATCAAAATCACTACTTATCATTTCTGTAGGCAAAATCCATTAGCTATGGCACTGTTGCGCACACAAACGCTGCACCTTCTCCCGGCTCCGCTTAAGTCTCATTTTAACCGCACTAAGCTTGAGATCATACAACTGAGCAATTTCTTCGATGCTCATATTGTCTTCGTACTTTAAACGGAGCAGCTTACGCTCATCAACAGAAAGGGTTTCCATCGCCTGTCTGACAATCTGGAGCGTTTCTTCGTGCAATTGGGCTTCCATTGGGTCAGCTCCGTGCCAATCCAGACCTCCTTCCAGGGTGGTGGTTGGCAATCGTTTGGCAAGCTTGATCTGGTCGGCGCAGTAGTTATATGCGATTGAATAAAGCCAGGTCGAAAAGCTTGACCGTTGTTGAAAAGCATCCAGTTTATGGAATACTTTCAAAAAAATATCGTGGGTAAAATCTTCGGCCTGTAACGAATCATTGGTCATTGACAGGCATCGCCGGTAAACTTTCTTGACATACCGGTTATAAAGGGCTTCGAAGCAGTGATCGGGCTGAGTAGGTAAGTACTGCCGAATCATCTCTTCGTCGGTTAACGCAACCTGCATGAGAAATTGTTAATTATGGGTTAGTTTTAGTTTACAAATTAAATGTATCTATATGGTTAATAGACATTAATATTTTCTTTTGGTTAATATTGGTGCTATGAATTTATTAAGCGGTGTTTATATATAAGTATTTTTAATTTTGGTATTCAATGCAACTGGTCAGTTGGCTCTATCCTATTGTAATGTGCACTATTTTAGATAGTTATGTATTCGTTCCACTGCTGGAATAAATTGGGGTTCGAGTAATGAATATACTTTAAGGTGATAGTAGACGAACAAACTCAGCCCAAAAACAAGTTGGAATGATTAAATTAGCTAGTAACACGGTAATGTTACTAGCTAATTATTTGTGTGAACCGATTTACTATATGTTACCTTCTGTGGGGAAATAAACCTGGAACGTAGTGCCTTGGCTAGGTTCACTATGAGCCGTAATTGCCCCGCCATGATTGGCGGCTACCTTTTCGCAAATGGCTAAGCCAATACCTGTGCCTGCAAATTCACTTTTGCTATGCAACCGCTGGAAAACCTGAAATATGCGATCGACATACTTCTGATCAAAGCCAATTCCATTGTCTGAAACGTTGATTTGGTAGTAGGTATCAGCCTGGTGTGTTGGCTTGATTGAATCGGGAATTTCTGAAGCAGCTATCGTTTGAGAGCTGACTTGAATTTGAGGGATAACATCGGCCCGGCGAAACTTCAGTGCATTACTCAGTAAATTCTGAAATAACTGTTCCAACTGCGATTTATCGCCTTGTATAGTAGGCAATGGGTCAACTTTTACCACAGCACCTGTTTCCTGGATGCGTAGTTCCAGATCCGTTAAGACCATATTGACTACCCCCGTCAATGAAACAAGAGCTGTTGTGTTCTGTTGGGTAGAAATGCGCGAAAAACTCAGTAGGTCTTTAATTAGGGTTGACATTCGGCCGGCCGCAACCTGCATACGCTCCAGATGGTTGACTCCGTCACCTAACTGGGCGGCAAACTGGCTTTTTAGCAGATCGCCAAAGGACTGAATCTTTCGTAAAGGCTCCTGTAGGTCATGACTGGCAATGTAGGCGAACTGCTGAAGATTGCTATTGGACCGGTTTAACGCCTGATTACTAACCTGAAGTGCTGTATTTGCTCTGGCGAGCTGCTCGTTGTTTACTTTTAATAACTGCTGAGTTTCCTTTTGTAGTGTCAAATCAGTAAGAATCATACTCAGGCAAACGCCACCATCTAGTTCCAGGGCAGTGGCGGAGAGCTGGCAGGGTACTACTTTTTGAGTACTGCTAAGCGTAAATTCAATCTTCCGATTACCTTTCCAGACACCTTTAAACAAAGCGTCAAACTCCTCCCTGGAATCAGGAGCGATAAATTGATCAAATGATAAGCCAATAACTTTCGATAAAGGCAAATCTACCATTAAGGCAAAGGTTGAATTGCTATATAAAATAAGGCCATCTCTGTTGAGGGTTACGGCCCCTTCATTCATTGTTTCAATAAAAATACGGTAGGTCTGATCCGCAGTTTTTAGGGTATAAAGTTCATGACCATCTTCGCCTTCCACAACCAATGCATCGATCTGGCCGGTTCGAATCGCCTGTATCGTTTCATTTGCTTCTTCGAGTTGCCAGCGTAGACTTTCATTCTCTGCTACCAGTTGCTCATATGTTTTAGACCCACTCATTCTTATTTCCTGGAAATTCCTAATCCGTTGAGTACCTTTTCTGTATCGGACAGATCACCAACTAACCTTCGTTCAGGCAGGGGCAAACGTTTTATTAATAGAGGCAGAGCAATTAGTTGTTCCTGTTCTGCCCGCTCCTTTTGCTGATACACATCAATTATTTCCAGCGAGTACTTACCCGGGAGATATGACTCACAGATGTGCTTAATGTTCGTAATGGCCCGGGTTGAATGCAAGGACGCTCCAGTTACAAATAAATGCAATACATAGAGACAATCTTCCGAATCTGGATCGGTATCCCCGGTTCTTGATGGCTCAATCATCTACTTAATTGCCGGACGAATGTTCAATCCTACTAAGACTTTTTCCTCATTCGATAGGTCACCAATAATCTTTCGAATGGGCTCGGGTACTTTTTTCACTAAGGTTGGCACGGCAAAAATCTGGTCGCCTTCGGCCAATTGGGGCTTCACCAATAAATCAATCACCTCAATAATGTATTTACCCTTTAAGTGCTCCTCGCAGTACTTCTTTAAATTGCTCAGAGCCGTTTGAGATTTAGGGGTATTTCCGGCAATGTAGAGTCGCAACTCCCAGATTTCTTCTTTTGTTTTCATGTATAGTGAGTTGGTGGAACGCTAGAGTTACTCCTTATGGCGGCTACGAGTCATTTGCTCCCGATTCTTATCCAGTACCTCTTTACGTAATTCATCCTCGATATAGGTCTTATTTAACTCGTCCTGTACCGATTCGAATTCTTCTTTCAGGCTGGTTATTTTTGATTCGAGAACTAACCGCTTACGCTCAATTTCACGGTCTTTCCGGCTAAGGGCATGTTCACGCAGAACAATACCTGTTTCTTCCTGTAGTTGCTGGGCTTCCCGGGCCGAACCGGTTAATACGCCTTCTGGCCCTAAATAAACATCTACCATTTCCATTCCTTTATCAGTGATGATAAATTCCCGAACCTGATTGGAATGCTTCATGCCCCTGGACTTCATGATATACATCCCTCGGTTACGTTCACCGTTAGACTCAATATCCCGAACCAATAACCAGGCATCCACCAGCGATGATACGCCTTCGTCAGTTTGCTCGTTAACAACATTGTTTAAGGAGAGCGCCGTGAATAGAACTGTAATTTGCTCGGCTTGTAGAAAATCAATCAGCCGCATCAACATCGACTTTACATCACTAACTGAACCAACCGTAATCAGATTAGTAATTGGGTCCAGAATGACTGTGGATGGCTTAAATTCCTGAATCTGGCTGTGAATAGATACCAGATGCATCTCCAGTCCATTAAGTGTGGGCCTGGAAGCCTGGAATTTCAATAACCCTTTATCAATATGATGCTGCAGGTCGAGACCAATAGAGCGCATATTCCGAATGATCTGCTGCGGAGATTCTTCGAAGGCAAAATAGATACATCGTTCATTGCGCCGACAGGAGGCATCGGCAAACGAGGCCGCAATGCTGGTTTTGCCCGTACCTGCCGTGCCGGAGACCAGAATGCTGCTTCCGCGAAAAAAGCCTTTGCCATCCAGCATTTTATCCAGGGTATAGATACCCGACGAAATTCGCTCGGACGAAACAGGATGATCCAGCGTTAAGGACGTAACAGGTAATACAGAAATCCCCTTTTCATTAATCAAAAAGGGATATTCATTCGTACCATGCGTTGATCCTCGATACTTGACAATACGCAGAAGTCGGGTAGAAATTTGGTTGGTAACCCGATGGTCAAGTAAAATAACGCAGTCAGACACATACTCCTCAAGCCCATGACGGGTTAGGGTTCCATCTCCTTTTTCGCCCGTAATAATAGTGGTTACCTTCTTTTCTTTCAGCCATTCGAACAAGCGTCTTAGTTCGGCGCGTAGAATGCCCTGATTCGTTAGGCCAGCAAACAGATTTTCAATTGTATCCAGCACAACTCGTTTGGCACCTATACTATCAATAGCATAGCCTAGGCGGATAAAAAGCCCGTCCAGGTCATATTCGCCCGTTTCTTCGATTTCGCTTCGTTCAATATGGACGTGATCAAGTTTGACCAGCTTATCTTTTTGAAGCTGGTCAAGATCAAATCCCAATGACGCCACATTCTGGGCTAGTTCTTCCGTTTTTTCCTCAAAAGCCATAAAGACACCCGGTTCATCATGATCCATTGCTCCTCGAACAATAAATTCAATAGAGAACAGGGTTTTACCACTGCCAGCACTGCCGCAAATGAGGGTTGGACGGCCTGCGGGTAGACCTCCATGTGTTATTTCATCCAGCCCTACAATACCAGTTGGCGTTTTAGGCAGGGGCTTTAAGGGGCTATTGTGTTTGTTTGATCTCGTTAAACTCATCTAAGTATAGAGGGGTCTGATTCTAAAATCATCGGCTTTATCTACAAATGATATTCATAAACGTCTTTGCCTCATTATTTTAGTTAGACTTGACGTGGGATTCCTAAGTATATACTCGAAAAGTTAAGAATAGTTTGGTCTGAGGGTTGGTAAAGTAACGGATTGTATGTACGAAGGCCTCAAGACTATTCGAAACAAGTTCACTAGTTTGCTAAACTGGTTGTATGGCTTTTTGTTGAGCACCTAAGCACGTTGGGTTGTGAGGAAATTGGCCAACTGAACGATAAGAAAGTATGAGCAAGTAGTTGAATAAGCATTTTTTACCTTTGAAAAATCATGTAGCTGCCTATCAGGGTGCCTGCCGTTTATATGAAACAGTTACTTCCTTTTTCCATACTGCTTATCTGCTTAAGCACCTGGACATCTGCTCAGTCGAATGTTCAAAATCTGTTGACTGAAAATCGCACCAATCCCATTGGGCTGGATGTAGCCGTGCCTCGATTTAGCTGGCAGCTTCATTCCACCAAACAGAATGTCCGCCAAACAGCTTATGAAGTTCGGGTAAGTGCCGATGCAGCCTCCGTAACCAAAGGGGCGATCTGGCAATCCGGCCGAGTGGCATCGGATCAGTCGGTACATATTGCTTATGCAGGCCAAGCTTTAAAACCCAGACAGCGCTATTTCTGGCAGGTTCGTATTTGGGATAACACAGCGGAGAAGCCCTCTGCCTGGAGTCCTGTGGCCTATTGGCAAACGGGTATGTTGGCTGCCACCAACTGGAAAGCGAAGTGGATAGAGCCGGGTTTCGTTGAAGATACCGTGAACCGGCCCAGCACATTACTACGTAAAGTGTTTGCCGCTTCTAAAAAAGTGCGTTCGGCTACCTTGTCTATCACGGCGCATGGCCTTTATGAAGCCCAGATAAACGGTAAACGCGTCGGTGATGCCTACCTGACACCCGGCTGGACAAGTTATAACAACCATCTTCAATACCAGATTTACGACGTAACCAGCTTA
This sequence comes from Spirosoma sp. KCTC 42546, assembly GCF_006965485.1. Classification (NCBI taxonomy): domain Bacteria; kingdom Pseudomonadati; phylum Bacteroidota; class Cytophagia; order Cytophagales; family Cytophagaceae; genus Spirosoma; species Spirosoma sp. KCTC 42546. Next base: position 8,171,013 of record NZ_CP041360.1, on the reverse strand, counting down.
CTGATCCCAGGTCAGAATGCGATTGGGGTTTCGTTGGCCAGTGGCTGGTATCGCGGACGGTTGGTTTGGGAGCACCAAAAGAATATATACGGCAAAAATTTGGCACTATTAGGGGAATTGGCCATTACGTATACCGACGGAAGTTCGGAAACGGTTAGTACCGATGAGCGTTGGAAATCATCGACCGGCCCTGTTCGTTTTGCCGAAATCTACGATGGTGAACTCTATGATTCCCGGCTCGAGAAAACAGGCTGGGCCACCCCCGGTTATTCTGACTCCGATTGGTCGGGAGTAACGACGAAACCGTTTGGGTACACAAACCTGGTTGCGAATTACAATGAGCCCATTCGGCAGCATGAGACCCGCCAGCCAATTAAAGTGCTAACTACCCCAAAGGGCGAAACCGTGCTGGATTTCGGGCAGAATCTGGTTGGTTGGGTAAAGTTCAAGGTAACCGGAAAGGCTGGTGATAAAATCGTGCTTTCACATGTCGAGATGCTCGATAAATTCGGTAATCCCTACTTCGAAAACCTGCGTACGGCGAAGGCACAGGCCACTTATTTGCTTAAAGGAGGAACCGAAACGCTCGAACCCCATTTTACCTTTTTCGGCTTTCGCTACGTACAGATTAATGGGCTAACGGGGCCGATCAATCCGGCTGATTTTACCGCGATAACGTTGTACTCTGATATGCCGAAAACGGGTGAGTTCACCACATCGAACGCCCTGGTCAATCAGCTACAGAGCAATATTCAATGGGGCCAGCGGGGTAATTTTCTGGATGTGCCGACTGACTGTCCGCAACGCGATGAACGGCTTGGGTGGACCGGGGATGCCGAAGTGTTTTCCAGAACGGCGGCTTTCAACTTTGGCGTTAATAGTTTCTTCGCGAAGTGGCTCAAAGATGTTGCTGCCGATCAGTTCCCGAACGGAGCTGTTCCGTTTATCATTCCAGATGTGCTTAATAAACGTCCTCTTAAAGAAGACCCCGCAGGGGCAGCCGGTTGGTCGGATGCGAGTATCATCATTCCCTGGAATATGTACCTGGCCTACGGCGATAAACGAATTGTGGAGCAACAGTATGCCAGCATGAAAGCCTATGAAAGCCACATGGAAAGCGTAGCCAGGAACGCGCTCTGGAGCGAAGGTTTTCAATTTGGCGACTGGCTATCCTACGTAACAACCGAAGGCAGCCCGGCCTCCGAAGCCAAGTCGGCCTTTACCGACAATCATTTAGTGGCGCAGTGCTTCTATGCGTACAGTACCGATCTAATGCGAAAAGCGGCAACGCTATTGGGAAAAACCGAAGACGCTGCCCATTACACGGAGCTTCTGGGTCGGATCAAAGCAGCCTTTCAGAATGCATACATGACCCCAAGCGGACGGTTGATTTCGGATACACAAACGGCCTACGTGCTGGCATTACAGTTCGATATGATGCCCGAAAGTTTGCGGCCACAGGCCGTTGATCGGCTGGTCGGGAATATAAAAAAATACAAGAATCACCTTACGACGGGCTTCCTGGGAACGCCTTTTCTATGCCATGTGCTAACCCGTTTCGGGCGTACCGATGTCGCCTATGACCTGCTCTTGCAGGAAACATATCCGTCGTGGTTATATCCAGTCAAAATGGGAGCGACGACAATATGGGAACGTTGGGACTCTATGAAGCCCGACAGTACATTCCAAAGCCCATCCATGACTTCCTTTAACCACTATGCATATGGTGCTGTCGGCGACTGGATGTACCGGACCATTACGGGCATTGACACCGATGAAACCGGGCCGGGTTATAAACATAGCATCATCAAACCCCAACCGGGTGGCAAACTGACCTCCGCTAATGCGAGTCTGCAAACGTATTATGGCACCGTTCGCTCAAGTTGGAAAAAAGAATCGGGTCATCTAACGCTAACCGTGGAAGTACCCGCCAATACAATAGCTACCATTTATGTACCTGCCCAAAGTGCCGAAACTGTTCTGGAAAGTGGAAAATCGCTAGCAGCGGCAGGCTTGACAGCGTCTGGTAGTGAACCGGGTTACGTAGTACTAAAAATTGGATCGGGCGTGTATACGTTCACCAGCGCCGGTTTGTAGCGTTTCGTGTTTATATATTTGTGTTGTCAGGTTCTTGAACCTGACAAATGAGGTTTCTCAAACCCTATCAGTGCGAACAGTAGGTTTTGAGAAACCTAAAAATGTCGGTTATAAGGAACCGACATCACGAGTAATAGTAACCGACATCGCGAGTGCCATTGTCCATAAAAAGAAGTAGTTTGGGGTTCGAACATCTGGAACCAGGTTCAGTTTCACTACTATGGCTTCCTCTAAAACACCATTATACACGGCACTAGCTGCTAATTTGGGTATTGCCGCCACTAAGTTCGTAGCAGCTAGTATAACAGGCAGTTCGGCCATGCTTTCGGAGGGTATTCACTCGCTGGTTGATACCTTAAACGAAGTGCTGTTATTGTTGGGGATTAGCCGAAGTCAGCGACCACCCGATCAGAAACGCCCCTTTGGCTACGGCCGGGAACAGTATTTTTGGTCGTACGTAGTAGCACTCCTGATTTTTGCGGTGGGTGGGGGTGTTTCGTTCTATGAAGGCGTAACCCATATGCAGCATCCAGAACTGATTGAAGACCCCTTCTGGAATTACATTGTGTTGGGCATTGCGTTTGTTTTAGATGGCTATTCCCTGATTACTGCCTGGCGAGCCTTTACGATCCAGCGCGGAAGTCAGCCGTTCTGGGCGGCCATAAAAGACAGTAAAGACTCAGCTACCTTCACTGTTTTATTTGAAGATGCCTCCGACGTATTAGGGCTGATCATTGCTTTTCTGGGTGTATTTCTGGGACATATCTTTAAAAACCCATACCTGGATGGCCTGGCGTCAATCTTTATTGGTCTATTGCTGGTGGCAGTGGCTGTAGTATTGGCCCGAGAAAGTAAGAGCCTGTTGCTGGGCGAAGGCGTCGACGCAGCTACGTCGAATCAACTGGTAGCCCTAACCGAAGCCGATCCGGCAGTTCTGAAAGCAATCCAGATAGCCACTATCTACCTGGGTCCGGAAGAGATTACGCTTGCACAAGGCGTGGTCTTTCAGCCTGATTTAACAACGGATGCAATCAATAAAGCCATTGTGCGCATCCACAACTCGATTCGGCAGGACTTCCCGGCGATCAAACACGCGTATACCCAGCCAATGGCCATGCCCGAAAACCAGGCGGGCCTTCCGAAGACGGGTGTAGATCGATAGTGAGTTGCTAAACTAGAATTTAGTAGATTTAAGCTAGGAGCCTCAATATTGTTTGATAACCTTTATCAGCCGATTGCTAATCAGCGCATACCCTTTATCGGAGGGGTGTAAGCCATCATAGGTCTTATCAATGGCTCCGGTAGGGTAGGGGTACTCATCCGTTTCGGGGTTAAACGGTATGTCAATGAATTTAGGATAGGCATAATTGGTGTATGTACCACTTTGGGGATCTTTCAGCCGCTTGTACTTCACTAACTTCTTCGCTTGCAGGCCACTCATATGGTAGAGATCAACAACAGGCAAATGCTCGAAGCGGCCTATTGAGTCAATGGCATTGGCAAACGCTTCGAGGTATTGGCCATTTTTGGCTTTGTATGATCCATATGCATTGTTTTTGAAATTTGCCAGATAGACAAAATCCACCCGCTGCATCGGGGTGATTAAAATGATCGGGGCCTGAGGGTTTAGGCTACGAAGCTTGTTGACAATAATGCGGAACGAACCGTACACCGTACCGTTACCCGTGTTGCGTTGATAATCCTCCAGACGACCTAACGGACGGCCTGCCCACCAGTCATTGGTACCCAGAAAGACGGAGTAGATATCGGCTTTGGTTAGTCCTAATTTGTCAATTGAATTTGCAATGCCGCCTGAGGTCCACCCATTATGCCCCTGGTTGGTATAATGGATATAAGGCAGTCGCTCAACGACTCGGGTCATGTATCCTTTGGTAATTCGGTTGCCGGTTTCGTCCAGATGCTCATTTAAATAGGTGATCGAGTCCCCAATGGCCGTCCAGGTAAGGTCTTTGTGGGTAACTGAGCTGGTTAAACCAATGAGGACTATGAGCAGGACTAAATTCTTCATCGTATATAATTCATTAATACCCCTCGAAAAGGGGCGCTAACGAACCATTTACTGATGATTTCTGGCGTTTCAGCGCAAATACGCTCAGTTGCTGGCCATGGCATGACCGAGCTGCCTACGCTGTGTCAGTATATCGGGTGGGTTACTTAACGACTTTTTGAGCACGTACTGTGCTACTACGGGGAAGTGGTCGGAGAAGGAAATGCCCGAAAGGGTTTGGCAGGTTTTAATATGCCAGTCACTACTCACAAACTGCTGATCGATTCGTACACAATAGGGGTGCCGGTTAAGGGTAAAGCCAAGGCCCTGTCCCGCTTCCTCAAACGCATTTCGGAAGTTTTGACTAAGTTTTCCATACGAATAACTAATGGGTGTTTCATTAAAATCTCCGCAAATAATGACCGGATAGCGGCTGCCCACTACGTACGATTCTACCTCCTTTAGTTGTTCATTCCGATGTTCAAATCCTTCTTTCAGCTTGTGAAAAGTATCCGATAGGGCTGCACAAAATGTACCTAATTTACCTGCCTTCAAGGCGCTTACGGCTTCATTCGTTCGCACGCCCATCGACCATAAATGTACGTTTACCACCCGAATCGTATCGGCTCCGTACGCGATGTCGGCACAGAGAAAACCATTAATATCTGGCCCCAAGGTTCGGTTCCAGATACGACCGTACTGATTCACAATCGGGTATTTGGAAAATAAAGCCAGCCCTATTTCCCGGCCCTTATCGAAACAGGTCAGCTTTTCAAATTTGGTGGTGTATTGGTCTTCGATCTGTGCATTGGGCGAATATTCCTGAAAACAGGCAATGTCGGCTTGTAGAGGGGAGGCATCGAAGCCGTTAGCTGCGCTAAGGGGAAACGTTTCACTATTGAAACTCAGCACTTTAAGGCTCTCCATCTGACAGATATCCATATCGCCGGGACTTACGCCCAATAGTCGTTTTACAACCACAAACGAAAATAAAACCCAGATCAGCCCGGCAGACGCAATCCCCTTCTGTTGCTTATAGAACAGGTAAATACAGGCTGCTAAACCGCAGGGAATGGCCAGTGGTAAAGTCATCATCACAAAACCTGTCAGCCAATGGCCATCTACCGGGTAGTAGCTAAACGCCATCGTGAAAAACAGATAGCTGAGGGTTGTGTAAGCAATTGGGAACTGGCGGTATTTATCAAGCAGCCATCGGCCTCCGTCGCGCAGCATTTCTCCTAAACGCTGCAAGGCCGGCGATAGAGAGCCTGAAAATTTGTATAGAGTTTCCATAACTTGAGTAGTGAGGTAAATAATACGAGCCGGAAAGGCTTGTGGGTTACTTTACATCGAAACGGCTATCACCGATTCGGAAGCCTTCTGCGTATAACTCGACGGTATAAGTACCTGGTTTATAAGAAATATCCCGGCGAAAAAAGAGATCAACCCGCTGGTCGTTATTCTCAAAGGGTACTGTTTGCCGGGCACTATAGCCAAGCTCATGCCCATTGAACAACATGACGCCACCAATCCCGTTTTCGCTGACAACGGCTCCGTTGCTATCCAGTATGCGTAGGTAGATATCTTTATTAGTTGTTTCCGCTACAGGATTCGACGGCATGATGAACGTTATTTTCAGCCGATCAATACGCGAGGCCTTGTAGGTGCCTCCCCGGCGTTCTTTTCCATTGTCCGCCAGCGCAGTTACCTCCACATTGATCGCCTTCATGGCCGAAGCCAGCGTCACTTGATTCTGCAGGTTGGCATTCTGGACGGAGTAGTCAATCACCGTTTTGGCTAATGCTGCCTTTTCGTTCTTTAACCCTTCGTTTTCGCTGAGGATGCTCTCCTTTTCCTCCTCAAGAGCACGGGTTCGGCTTAATAATGACCCATTTTCGACTTTTAGCTTATGGATATCGCTCTCGTGGAGTTTCAGGAAATTAGTGTAATCCCGGATTTTCAAACTGTACTTCTGAATCGAGAAAGTAAGGTCGTATTTTAACTTCTTCTTGTCATTCTCAAGCTGCCGCTTAATGCGCTCCAGCTCGGTAAGGTTGCCCCCAAGCCGACGGACTTCGCTAATCTTCGCATCCAGTACCGTTGAAATTGAATCGAGCTTAACCTGCGTAGAGGCAAATTGCTCTACTTTAGACGTCAGTAGCTTTTGGACTTCTAAGGTTTCATTGCGGGAGCCAATAAACAGGTAGGCTAGCAGGGCCAGTATACCGGCTAAAGCTCCGATTGTCATGTTCAGGGCTCCCTGCTGATTACTTGTGGCTTCTGATTCCATGCTCCTGGTTGAGTTGGTCATCTGCAAAGCAACGAAACCGAACTTAATCAGGACTTAATCTAACCTTAAATTTACCTTAAAATAGGGGCACCTTTCAGGGGTTCCGTATGAATGATATACAGGCATTGATTGGGTTTTTGACACACGTTCTCGCTTGGCTTCGCCGAGTGAGGACTATTCCTTCAAGGGCCTCTGGCCCGTTTTTGATTTTCTATCCTCCGGCCAGAGGCCGTTAAAAAAATAGCCATCACTCGGCGAAGCCAAGCGAGAACGTGAGACCTCTATAAGATTAGCATTAAAATAGGTCAATTACTAGACAGCGTCAGCACAAATGTAGTACCCTGGGGTGTAGAGCGTACCGCAATGTCGCCTTTGTGGAGCTGGATAATCTGCGACACAATGGCTAACCCAACGCCATGTCCTTTGCTCGACAGTGCAGTGGCATTGCTCCGAAAGAAAGGCTGAAAAATAAATGGTAAATCGGCTGTTGGAATCTGAGCACCCTCATTGAAAACGGTTATTGTTATGTTACCCCCTGTGGATCGAAAATCGGCGGTAGCTGTTTTTGTCGGGGAAAACTTACAGGCGTTATCCATAAGATTCATCAGCAATACCTTAAGTGAGGGCCTGTTGCCGTGGGTGATCAGAGCCTCTTCGTCGTCCGGAAAATCAGTAAACGTAAGCTGGATTACGTAATCATCGTGCCACTGCTGCAACTGCGTTTTTGTTTCCCAGAGTAGTTCATCCATCCGAACTGGCTCAAATAGCATGGTATTGCTCTGAATGGATGTATTCGCCAGTTCCAGCAGTGTATTGGTAAGTTGGGTCAGGTTGCGGGTATCCTCCTGAAGTGATTGCAGCGTTCGTTCATATACCTCCGGATTGCGTTTCTGAATGAGCGCCACATCAATCTGCGAATTGATCTTAGTGAGCGGATTTTTTAACTCGTGCGATACATTGGCAATAAACATTTTCTGGGTGTTCAACGCCTGCTCAATTCGGTCGAGTAACTGATTGAAGGTAGCCACCAAAAGCCCAATTTCATCAGATCGATTCGGGTGCTCTACCCGCTTCTCCACGTTCGCGGGGAAAAAGGTCTTGACCTGTCTGATAATGCCCGACATGGGAGCCAGAGCCCGGTCGGCAAAAAGCCAGCCCGAAATGCCAAGCAAAAGAATAGCGGCCAGAATCATGATCATCAATATCTTCTTCAGGTCATCCAGTGCTTCTCGGCCAGTCTGATCAATGCCGCTCACAATCACCCAATTACTGTCTTTTCCATTGGTTAGGTGAATGGCTACGATCTGATACTCATTTTTGTGTAGATACAGCGTCTGCGAAGTCGAATCGAGTTGCGGGATGAATTGCTCGTGGAAACTGGTATTGGCCGGGTTGGTGGAAAACAGGACTTCTTTGGTCTTTTCATTGTAAACCGAAATATTCTCATTGAGCAACGGCTCTTTCCCCGATGCATCGATGAGCCGCAAAACGGTGCTATCGGTTTGCTTTAAATCAAACAGGAGGGTTGTGGTGGTAATAGCGCGATCCTGAAGGCGCTTGAAAAACCGTTTTTCCAGATAAAGCTGACTGAAAAAATAAACACCAAGCGAGAAAAACAGGAGAATAAGCGTTACCAGAAAGACAAATTGGTAAGTGAGCCGAGTGCGGATGTTTATCATTACGACAATAACTTTACAACATACCCCATACCAATCTGTGTATGGAGCAATTTAGGATCGAAGTCTTTGTCTATCTTTTTGCGCAGGAAATTGATATACACTTCAATGATATTCGTGCCGGTATCGAACGTCAGGTCCCAGAGTTTCTCCGCCAATTCAACCTTAGAAATTACCCGTCCCTGATGCCGCAGGAAGTACTCCAGCAGTTGAAATTCTTTGGCTGTCAGCGAAATTTCTTTGCCCGCCCGCATCACCTTTTTGGCATCCGGATCGAGTTCTAAATCCGCAATTTTTAGCAGGTTGGCGGTTGGAATCAACCCGTTACTCCGGCGGGTCAGTGCCCTGACTCGCGCCATAAGCTCCCGAAACTCAAAGGGTTTGATCAGGTAATCATCCGCGCCTGCATCGAGCCCTACAATTTTATCGTCTGTAGTGCCTAGGGCTGTTAACATCAAAATAGGGGTAGATATATTGGCTTCCCGTAGCTTCCGGCAAAGCTCAAGGCCATTCATGCCGGGTAGGATAATGTCGGATATAATAAGGGCGTACGCTGACCGGACGGCCAACTGAAACCCCATCGTTCCGTCATAGGCTACATCGACCTCCCATTGGTGCTCCTCGAGCCCTTGCTTAATGCTCTGAACCGTTTTGACTTCATCCTCAATAATCAGAATTTTCATGGCACGGCTATTTCTGCATTCGAATTTATAGAAATAAAGCCATAGAAGCGCCTTTTGACCTAAAGTCAGGTGGGTAGGTAGGTCATGGAACTGGTCACCTGCGTAAAACCAGGTCGGCACTTGCTTTAGAATGTACCTGACTGCTTTTACAACTATGATATGTATCAAACGGGAGTTAACCCTTTCCCTTGCCTTACTGATTTCGGCCGCAATAGCCACGCACGCTCAACTGCTTGTTCAACGATTTGAGCCGGTTGGGTTTGCTCAGGTGAATATTACGGATCAATTCTGGAAGCCTAAGCTAGACAAAGTGGCTACGGCAACCCTACGCGCCTGTATTGTGCAGACGGAAGAAAAAACGGGTCGTATCCGCAACTTCGAAAAAGTGGCCCGTAAACAGAACGAAAAGCTGGGCGACATTCAGCACGAGGGCATTTACTATGACGATAGCGACGTATACAAGGCCATTGAAGCCATGGCGTACTCGCTTAAAAATCACCCCGATGCAGCCGTTCAACAGAAAGCCGATGAATGGATTGACAAGATTGCCGCAGCCCAATTGCCTGATGGTTATCTCAACACATACTATACGCTGACGGGCTTAGACAAACGCTGGACCGATATGGAAAAGCACGAGGATTATTGCGCTGGTCACTTGATTGAAGCGGCTGTTGCGTACTACAATACAACCGGTAAACGGAAACTGCTCGATGTGGCCATCCGCTTTGCTAATCATATTGATTCGACATTTCGGCTTAAAAACCGGCCTTGGGTGAGTGGGCACCAGGAAATTGAACTGGCCCTAATGCGCTTATACCACGTAACCCATCAGGATCGCTATCTGAAACTGGCCGATTGGTATCTGGACCAGCGTGGTCATGGGTTTGGTAAGGGTGTTATTTGGGATCAGTGGAAAAACCCCAAGTATTGTCAGGATGATGTTCCCGTAAAGCAGCAGAAAGAAATTACTGGTCACGCTGTGCGTGCTATGTACCAGTACACGGGTGCGGCCGACGTAGCCGCAGCTACCAACGATCCCGGTTACCTGACTGCCATGACAACGGTCTGGGAAGACGTTGTTTACCGAAATATGTATTTGACTGGCGGTATCGGTTCTTCGGGCCGTAACGAAGGATTTACGGAAGACTATGACTTACCCAATGAGTCGGCTTACTGCGAAACCTGTGCATCGGTAGGTATGGTATTCTGGAATCAGCGCATGAACCTGCTCACGGGCGAAAGCAAATACATTGACGTACTGGAGCGGAGTTTATACAATGGGGCCTTAGACGGCCTAAGCCTGAGCGGAGATCGCTTTTTTTATGGCAACCCCCTATCGTCAAGCGGTAATTATGGCCGGAGTGAATGGTTTGGAACCGCCTGCTGCCCATCAAATATTGCCCGGCTGGTTGCTTCCTTGGGCGATTATATTTATGGCCGTTCGGAGCAGGGAATCTGGGTAAATCTGTTTGTGGCCAGCAATACAACAGTCACAATTGGAAAAACCAGTATACCGCTTCAACTGGATACGAATTATCCCTGGCAAGGGGCCGTAAAAATTACCGTTAATCCAGCAAAAAAAGTCGCGTATGCCTTACACGTCAGGCTACCAGGTTGGGCAGAAAACGTACCTGCGCCTGGCAAACTTTACCAATTTACCGATAGTGTCAAAACAGCCATAAATGTCCTGCTAAATGGGAAGCCAGTTGCCTATCGCCAGGAAAAGGGCTATCTGGTGATCGATCGTACCTGGCAAAAAGGCGATGTTGTTGAGGTGGCCCTGCCAATGGACGTTCGGCAGGTTACGTCCCGAGCTGATGTGAAAGCTAATCAGAATCGGGTTGCTCTCCAGCGCGGCCCGCTAGTGTATTGCGTTGAAGGCGCAGATAATGGTGGTCGGGCGTGGAATATCCTTGTACCGGCTAAAGCCACATTTGCTACGAAACCTCACCAGATTCTTGACGAACCCGTCATCGCTATTCAGGCCAATCTATCCGTTGTTGAAGCGTCTCCCGACGGGCTGGCAGTGCAAACAAGCCCACGAACCATCACCGCCATTCCCTATTATGCGTGGGCAAACCGGGGCAAAAGTCCTATGCAGGTATGGTTACCAAGCCGGGTTAAGGAAGTGAAAATTACCGACTGAGTGGTATATTGATGCTATCGGCTAAACTTATTACTTTTGTTTAATCCATCAAGAATATAACTATAGAGGTTGAATTTGTGAAAATTTCAATCTTCTTGGGTGGTTTATCGGCTTACATCTTACTTCCAGTCTACAGACGATAGATGACTATTGAACGGCAATCTGACGATTTCATCTGGAATGCCCTCAAACAGGGCGATAAGCTGGCTTTTGCCGAATTGTATCAACGCTATTATAGCCCGCTCTACAGCTATGGCTTTAAATTACTCCCTGAAGTAGGTTCGGTTGAAGATGCCATTCAGGATCTATTCATTGAGTTATGGCGTCTGCGGCAAAACCTGTCAACGGCCGATTCCGTGAAGTTCTATTTGTTTCGCTCCCTCCGCCGACAGCTCTACCGAATGAGCGAAAAAGAGAAACGAGCCGATACCGTTTCTTCATGGGCCTTTGCTGATACTACGTTTCACTCGGCAGAGCAACTGCTGGTAGAGCAGGAGCAGGAAGAACAGTTAGCCCAACGGTTAACCCAGCTACTTCAAGATCTCCCCCAACGACAGTTGGAAGTGGTTACGCTTCGTTTTTATGAGAATTTTAAGACGCGCGAAATTGCGGCTATCATGGGCATTACTGAAAAGTCTGTTCGTAATACGCTTCACAAAGCCCTTTCTCATCTTCGTGAGCAGATCCACTATCTGGCCCCTCTGCTAGGCCTGCTTCTTGTGGGCTTGTTAGCGCTAGCCTAAATAAATTAGCTGCCTTACCTAAGCGCTACTTGTGCTTTGCCAAAATAGAATCTAAATTGGGTGAGTACAAGTAGCATAGAAGCGGTTCAAACCGTGTTGTCGTACCGACCCTCCCAGTCGGTACGACAACACAGTTAAAACTCAAGAATAGTTTTCTCGATTATATCGCAGGCTTCATGCATTTGCTCTTCATTGATAACGAGCGGGGGCGCAAAGCGGATTTTGTCGCCGTGGGTTGGTTTAGTGAGCAGACCATTGTCTTTCAGTTTCAGGCAGATTTCCCAGGCGGTTTCTTCACCGAGATCAGGCCGTTCTGTAATCACAATGGCATTCAGCAAGCCTTTTCCACGTACTGATTTCACAAGTTCGGTTTTCTGACTCAGGGCCGACATCCGGGCGCGGAAAATTTCACCTATAGCCGCTGCATTCTCCGTCAACTTCTCATCCTCAACTACCTGAAGAGCTTCCATAGTAACGACGCAGGCCAACGGGTTGCCTCCATACGTCGAGCCATGTTCGCCGGGTTTAATGGTTAGCATTACTTCGTCGGACGTTAGTACCGCCGATACCGGCATTGTTCCGCCCGAGAGTGCTTTACCCAACACAAGCAAATCTGGCTTAACACCTTCATGATCGCAGGCAATGCGCTTGCCCGTACGGCCAATGCCTGTCTGGACTTCATCGGCAATGAACAAGACGTTGTACTGCGTGCATAAGTCGCGTACACCCCGTAGGTAGCCTTCGTGGGGCACAACAACGCCCGCTTCGCCCTGAATCGGCTCTACCATAAAACCTGCAATAGTCGGATCGCTTTTAAACGTATCCTCCAGCGCAGTCAGGTCGTCATATGGAATAACAATGTAACCCGGCAATAGGGGGCCGAAATCGTTGGTACTACTGGGATCTGTTGATGATGAAATAGCCGCCAATGTTCGTCCCCAGAAGTTTCCGGCTGCAAAGACTACTTTTGCCTGATTATGCGGAATCCCTTTAACTTTATAGGCCCACTTACGGGTCAGTTTCAAGGCGGTTTCGCCACCTTCTGCTCCGGAGTTCATGATCAGGGCTTTGTCGAAGCCGAAGTATTCACAAAGGTATTTTTCGCAAAGACCTGTTTTGTCGTTATAAAAAGCTCGCGATGTCAGGGTTAACCGCTGTGCCTGCTGGATCATGGCATTGATAATGCGTGGATGGCAATGTCCCTGACTGACGGCACTGTAGGCCGACAGGAAATCAAAATACCGTTTATCATCTACATCCCAGACGAAGACGCCCTCGCCCCGGGTTAATACCGCCGGAATGGGATGATAATTATGAGCACCGTAATGCCATTCCAGTTCCATAGCCTTATCGGCAGAGGAGACTGGTTCTGTAGGTTCGATTATCATAGTGAGAAGCGGTTAAAATCTGCAACCAATTGGTCAACCTGACCGTTTATATTCAAAAATACGGCTTCTTCAACAGACGCCCAAACATGATGCGATCTCAACCGCCGAAGAAAAAAATTCCCCATTTGGCGGATGATGACTATTACTACACGCCCGAAGGTTATGTCGTTTTTACGGCAACGTATCACCTCAAACGGGGCTATTGTTGCCAGAACGGATGCCGCCACTGCCCCTATGGATTCAAAAAAAAGTAATAAGGACTTGCAGATTATGAATTAATTAGCGAATTTTGCGCCCTCATACGGAAAACGAGTACGGTAATGGCCAGAGTTTGTCAAATCACAGGAAAGCGCACACGCACGGGGAACAACGTTTCTCACGCTAATAATAAAACCAAACGTAAATTCTTCCCGAACCTGCAAAAGAAGCGGTTCTTCGTTGAATCGACCGGGGAATGGATTACGTTACGAGTGGCTACATCGGCCATTAAGACCATCAACAAAAACGGTCTGGAAGCTACACTTCAGAAGGCTTACGAACGCGGCACGCTGTCCGTATAGTCTTTCGCAAGATAGTCCATCAAGCCTCTTCCGGTTAGGAGGAGGCTTTTTGTGTTTAGTTTATAGTTTGAGGTTTGAAGTCTGTAGTTCGAAGTTACCTCTTACGCTAACAAATAACTTCAAACTACAGACTTCGAATTGTGAAACTGAATTTTGAAGACCTCATTGTTTTTGAGAATGAGGATTATATACTCATCAACAAGCCGCCCCATGTGGCGTCGCTTGATGAGCGGACGCCCGACCGGGGTGGTCAAAGTATTGTACGGATGGCCAAGGCGTACTATCCGGATGCACAGCTTGGCCATCGGTTAGATAAAGAAACCTCGGGTATTCTGGCAATTGCTAAAAATCCGGAAGCTTACCGGCACTTGGCCATGCAGTTCGAGCACCGCGAAGTCACAAAGCGGTATCATGCCGTAACGAACGGGGTGCATAATTTCGAGGGTATATCCGTTTATCTGCCTATTTCTCCGATTAAGGACGGCACGGCTGTGCGGATTGATCGCGAAAAGGGGAAAGTTGCCGAAACGATTTTCAATACCTTACAGGCGTATCGAACAACGACGCTGGTAGAGTGCATGCCCGTTACGGGCCGTATGCACCAGATTCGCGTGCATTTGATGTGCCTGAAAGCGCCGATCGTCAACGATGCAACCTATGGCGGAAAGCCAGTCTATCTATCGGAAGTGAAGCGTAAATTTAATTTAAAGGAAGGTACGGAGGAGCTGCCGCTCATTCACCGTGTTGCCTTACACGCTCATTCCCTGACATTTACACTACTGGATGGCGAAGAGCAAACCTTTGTGGCCCCCTATCCAAAGGATTTTAACGTGCTGGTAAAGCAGTTGGAGAAGTTCGCCTGAAGTTTAATGTAAAATGAATAATGGTTAATGTATAATGAAAAGCCTAGCCTGCATTATACATTAACCATTATTCATTTTACATTATTCACTAAATCTCCGTCCCTTCCTCAATAGGCTCTGGAATATGATGGCCGGTTGAGTCAAGCGGGGTTGGGCGAGGCCGTTTTCGGTTGACAAGGTAAAATAAAGGCGGAATAATCAATGGGGCGAACAACAAGGTTGTTGTCAAACCACCGATGATCACTGTAGCCAGTGGACGTTGTACGTCGGAACCGATACCGCTCGAAATAGCCGCTGGTACAAGACCGATAATGGCGACGACCATAATGGCCATAATGGCCCGGAACTGCTCCTGAGCTGTCTCGATAGTAATTTCTAACAGCGACTTCGGATTGTTGATCAGGTTACGATTCAGCGCCGATACGAGTAATACACCTGCCATCACCGAAATGCCGAAAATCGACACAAATCCCACACCCGCTGATACATTGAAGTTGTAACCTCGCAGCAGCAAGGCACCAATCCCCCCGCCCAGCGCGAACAGCAAACAGGTGAGTGTCAGCAGCGTATCGCGAACGTTTCCGTACAGCATAAACAGGAACAGAAACACAACCACAATAGTCAGGGGAATCGAAATAACTAATTGACCACCAGCTCGCTCTAGATTCTCATATTGGCCGCCATAGATCACACTATAGCCTTCGGGAATTTTGACGTGCTGGCGTACCTTCTGGCTGATTTCTTTCACAAAACCACCCTGATCGCGCCCCCGGATATTTGTACGGACCGTAACCATCCGTTTTCCGTTGATGCGATAAATGTTTGTCTGGCCCTGCACATAGCGAATATCTGCCAGTTCATTCATCGGAATCAGCGCGCCCGTTGCTGAAGGTACCTGCAACAACCGGATGGCGTCGATACTGCCCCGGCTCTCAGGCGTGAAGCGTACCACAATATCGTAGCGTTTGGCCTCATCATAGATGGAACCAATGGCTTTTCCGCCAATAGCCGCTTCGATCATGTTCTCAATTTCGGCAACGTTGATGCCATAACGAGCCGCAGCCGGGCGATTAATCTTGATCGCTAGCTGATCCTGAGGTCCTTCCTGTTCAATGTTCACAGATACCGCACCATTCATGGCCCGTACCAGACTGGCAATGCTGTCGGCTTTAGCCCGCATCAAAGTCAGGTCGTTACCGACTACTGAAATAGCTAAATCGGCGGCACTGCCCGTTACGATTTCCATGACCTGGTCAATAATAGGCTGACCTGATGAGAAGAACGCGCCCGGAAACGCTTCCTGCAATTTTCCCTGCATGGAGCGCACAATTTCTTTCTTCGAAATCGTATCCGACCAGGTGCTGTAATCTTTCAACCCAATCAGAATTTCGGTACGGTCTGTTGGGAAGGGGTCTGTGCCATCGTCGTTGCGACCGGCCTGTGTAATAACAAAACTGACCGGTTTATACTCACTAATGATATCTCTGATTTTGGGCGAAATCTTCGCGTTTTCCTGAATCGTGATGCCCGATGGCATAAAGGCCCTCATGAAAATAGACCCCTCGTCCAGCTCCGGCAGAAACTCAGTACCCAGTTTTAGTCCGAAGCCAATCATAATAAGAACAATTGTCATACCAACACCAACCACGATTTTAGGTGACCGCATTAACGTTGATTTCAGGAGCCATTGATAGCCTCGTTCCAGGGGCGACAGCAGAAAGTTTTTGTGTTCTTTCAACGGCTTACCATCTGGCGCAAGCACCTTACGGAAGGCAAACGAAATCAGCACCGGTATTACCGTCAGCGCACAGATTAATGAACCAATAACGGCAAAGGAGAGCGTCAAGGCCATTGGACTAAACAGCTTTCCTTCCACCCGTTGCATCAATAAAATGGGCATATACGCCAGAATAATGATGGTAACCGAGAAGAAAATTTCTCTGGCCACTTCCCCCGCCGACCGAGCCGTGACATTCACGATACCCTGGTTTCGATCCGCGGGGCCGGACGCTCGATAGCGCCTTATGAGGTGCTCGGCCATGACACTAGCACCATCCACAATAATCCCGAAGTCGATAGCGCCCAATGAGAGTAGGTTAGCTGGAATACCCACCAGTTTCATCAGGATAAAGGCAAACAGTAACGAGAACGGAATGGTAACGGTAACGACCAAAGCGGCCCGTAAACTGCCCAAAAACAAGACCAGCAGAATAGCCACGATGGAAATACCCTCGATAAGCGTATGCGCTACTGTTTCGAGTGAGTGGTCGATCAAAAATCCACGATCATACAGTACCCGCAAATGCACGCCTTTGGGTAACTCACGGGCTTCGAGATCAGCGATTTTATCCTTAAGCAATTCCAGTACTTCACTAGGGTTCTCTCCCCGACGAAGCAATACGATTCCTTCGGTGGCACCAATGACATCCAGATTCTCATCAGGAATTCGATACCCCAAAATACCCGATGGTGAGGGTGGATTGATTTCCACACTAGCCACATCGCGGAGTAACACGGGTACCCCTTCGTTAGCTTTCAGGACAATATGCTGCACATCGTCGGGGGTTTTGAGGGCTCCCAAACCTCGGACAGCAAAACCCTGACCACCCCGCGCAATGACATTACCACCCGTGTTCTGGTTGTTTTTCTGAACGGCATCAATCACATCCTGCAATGTCAGATCGTATTTCCGGAGTTTGGCCGGGTCCGGGATAACCTGAAACTGCTTAATCGGGCCGCCAAAGGTGGTTACGTCGGCCAGGCCTGGTACTTGGAGTAATTGCGGAATAATGACCCAGTCCTGCAAATCGCGCAGTTGCATAGGCGTCATACTGGCTGGGGCTTCAATTACATAGCGGTAAATCTCGCCTACTGCCGTGGTAAGCGGAGCTAGTTCGGGTGAAACACCATCGGGAAGTTGCGCACCGCTAAGTCGTTCGATAACCTGCTGACGGGCAAAGTAATCGGTAACCGTTTCATCGAAATTCAACTGTACGACCGATAGGCCAAAAATGGTTCGGGAACGACGATCCGTAACGTGTGGGACGCTGTTAAGGACCCGTTCGAGTGGTATAGTAACCTGTTGCTCAACCTCCTCTGCCGCTCGTCCGTCGTATTTGGCAATCACAATGACGTTGGTATCGGCAATATCGGGATAAGCCTCAATCTTCAGCAGTTTGAAGCACCACAATCCCAACCCCATAACCGCCACCGCCAGCCCGACTACGATCCAGCGATTTTTGAGGGAAAATGTTATTAGTTTCTGAATCATAATGTAAAAGGAGGAGAGGGAGGAAGGAGGAAAGGGAGGAGGGGACAAAAGGGCTGATATCAGCTATTCCTCTCGTCCCTTTCCGCCCTCTCTTCCCTTTTCTCCCTTCGTCATCAATACCCAAAGCTTAATCCCTTCAGTTGCAGTACATTTTCCGTTACAACCTGATCGTTTTCCTTCAGGCCACTTTGAACCACAACCCGATCATCGCGTTGCTGACCGAGTTGTACGGCTCTACGCTCGATAGCTTGCGGCCCCGTTTTTACAAATACATAATCGCGGCCTTGTACGGTTACGACCGCATCGCGCGAGGCCGTCATAAATTTTCCTTCTGTAACCCCAAACTGAACGGTGGCAAACATGCCCGCCTTCAGGCGTCCATCCGGGTTGGCTACCGAGATACGGAGTTTAATTTGACGAGTGGTGTTATCCACGTAGTCATTAACATTGTCGATGCGTCCCACAAATCGCTCGTTTGGGAAGGCGGTAAAATTGAGCGAGCAGACCAGCCCCTGCCGAATACTACCAAATTGATTTTCAGGTATTTCGCAAACGACGAGGATTGTGTTTGGACGTGCTAGACGGAGCGCCTTCGGGTCAAAGCCAGCGAGTTTAAGCGTGGCTTCGTCTGAGATAATGGCTGCCTCTTCGTTGGCCAATTGAGTCTGCGCTTCAATCACTTCCTTACCCGATGCTGCCCCGTGGGCCTGTAAATCCTTTACCCGGTCCAGGTTTCCTTTCTGGGTTTGAATGTTGTTCCGGTGTTGTAAAATAGCGGTGTAGTTATCCGATAAACCCGGATCATCGAACAGTACCAATCGTTCGGAGGGGGTTTCAACGGAACGCACCACCATTGCGGCTACATGACCTGGAGCCGAAAAATCAGTACGGATAGCAGCCAGGCGGGCAGGTTGCGTTGGAAAAGAACGCATCATCACGGCGTCGGGAAACGTAAGCCGACTACCGTCGGTGCTGATTGTCGGGCGTGGTATCGACTTAACCACCGACTTAGGCTTTTCCTGACAAGCCAGTGTCAGAAACGCCAGCCCGATTACTAATAGACGAACATTCATTGTGTTAATACTGATTAATCTGTCCGGTTGCGTACAGCAGTCGAACGTAATTTTGACGGTAGGTATAAAGCGTTTGATAATAAGCCGTTTGGGTATCGAACCAGGAAGTCTGGGCCTGGAGCAGGTCAATCAGGGTAGTGGCACCCCGCAAATAGGCGTAGCGGACAGAGGCCAATACCCGGTCGGCATCGCGTCGGATAATTGAGTACCGGTCAATGTTCTGCCTACTGGTCAAAAACGATTGGTAAGCCGTTTCCACTTCGGATCGGATTCGGGTTTGTACCAATTGGGCTGCCTGCCCGGCCTGTTCCTGTAAGACCCTGGACTTCTGAATTTCACCCTGATTACGACTGTAGACGGGTAATTCAATCGTTAGAAATATACCGGCGTAGGGAACGGAATTTTGTGGGTTCCAGATCAAACCCGCTTCGTTTCGAGGCTTCGCTAGTACCTGTTGTAAATCTACGTTTCTACGGGCCGATTCGATATTTGCTTCGGCTACCTGTACATCCGTTCGGGTTGTAGAAGCCAATCGAAACAAACTATCCGCCGAGGCATTCACGGTTGGGTACAGCCGGGATGGGATCGTGAAGTTGGGCTGAATAATGGAATCGTTCATGGCTACGTTGATGCTGTCGGGAGTGCCGAGCACTAAGCGTAATTCGTTTAACCGATTACTAAGATCCTGTTGCGCCGTACGCGTCTGAATGTCATATTGATCCGAAATCAGTTGTGTTCGGGTCAGATCGGTACTGGTGATGACTAAATCTTTAAGGCGGACTCTATTTAATTGAACCAGTGTATCCACGTTCGCTTTTGCCCGTTGCAATAGGGCCAACTGGATACGGGCATACCAGGCGTCGAGATAGCGATTCGCGGCATCGAACAGTAAATTGCGTTCAGTTTCGGCCACACTCCGAACGGCCAGGTTCGTGTTGGCTTCGGCAAACCGATTCCGGTAGGTACGCTTATTATAAATGTCGAATTCTTTGGTAGCCTGCAACCAGAATTGCCGTCGCTGCCGACTTAATAAACCGGCGGCATCGGCTCCAGGCATAACGGGCGTAGGCGTTAATTGAAACAGCGTCTGGTTATTCAGAACAGGATTAGCGCGGAGGTTGGCCGTCGTTTGATCAGCCTGAGCTGCATTTATATTTAGCCGTTCAACTCTTAGAGCTGGGCTATTTGTACGCACTTGTTGAAGAGTCTGTCGTAAGGTTAATGTAGTTTGTGCCGAAGCCGACACCCAGAACAGACTAAAGCACAACAGTTGATATGAGGCAATTTTTAACGTCATTCGCTTTATAAGAACGTAACAAAGTAACAATCCGCAGGTCCCAAACCCGTAAAATCTTAATTAAAAGATAGTTAAATATACTTAACGCCTGAGTTCAGAAGCCTGGGAAAAAGGCTGACATTCTAGTTATACATAAAAGTTGATTAGCAGTTAATACTTACTGTTCGCTCAAATTCCTAGTAATGTCTACAGGCTAATTTCCTTATTTTGCTGGAATTCAACCATAACACACTTTTTCAACCGGTACAACCGTCAACTACCTGTGAACTATCTTCTTTCTATCCTTTCCGTTACCTTCCTTCTACTAGTAAATTCCTGCGCCAGGCCGACCTTTCGACTAATAGATAAGCCTATCATTTTTGATGATGAGCGAAAGCAACTATCACTTGAGTACTTAGCGAAACGGCATGGTATTCAACAACAGGAACCATTTATCAAGCCCAAAATGATTGTGTTGCACTGGACAGCCGTGCCAACACTTGAAGCAACTTTCGATGTATTCAACCCATCGGTATTACCCGGTCGACCCGATCTTCAGGTTGCCAGTCGCCTGAATACGTCGGTCCCATTTCTGGTTGATCGGGATGGTACCATTTTTCGATTACTTCCCGATACAACTTTTGCGCGCCATTGTATTGGTCTGAATTACTGTGCCATTGGTATCGAAAATATTGGCAATAATGACCTGACCAAAGCGCAGATGAAAGCCAACGTGCAACTGGTTCGTTATCTGAAACGTCGCTACAAAGGCATTGACTACCTGATTGGTCATTATGAGTATAAAGACTTTATTGGTACACCACTCTGGAAAGAAACAGACCCGAATTATCTGACCAGCAAAATCGATCCTGGCAAATCATTCATGCGGAAAGTCAGGAGTCGGGTAAAAGACCTAAATCTGAAGGGTAGTCCAATTTTGTTGCAGTAAGTCACCCCGGCGATTCCTATACGGCCATGCAGCAGCGGTCTAAGTCCAAAAACTATGCCTTTCCCTATCTATATGACGAGTGTCAGGTAGTAGCCCGCACGTTTGGAGCCACCAATACGCCCATATGTTTGTTGTGAAACGGGAAGGAAGCCACTATAGGGTTGCTTATATCGGTGCTATCGACAATAATCAGTACGATGCAACTGCGGGTGACAAGAAATAGGTTGAAATGGCTGTCAATGAATTAATTGCCGGTAAACCTGTAACAACGGCTTCGATAAGAGCTGTTGGATGCGGCATTAAGAGGAAAAATACGTAGTTCTAACCGCAAGGGTCGCAACGGAAAACGCAAAGAGCGCAAGAAAAGATTTCTTAGCGTGCTTTGCGTTTTCCGTTGCGACCCTTGCGGTTATTTTACCAGACCGTCCTTCCCGAATTTAGTCCCGAAAAAGTCGCCCTTGTTCCAAGTGGGGCGCTGATCGTCCTGTGCGGTTAAATAGCCAACCAGAAACTGCAATTGCGCGTGTTTGGCTGCGGCATTGAAATCAAATGGTTGATTCATGTCGTCTTGTGGCGTGTGGTATATGGTTGCCCGCCAGTCGAGGTTGAGTTTGGTACCATCCAGATTGGGATTACCCGTTTGCGAACCGCTTTTGATGAAAAGTGCCGGAATGCCCTGCCGTACAAAGCTAAAGTGGTCGCTTCGCATAAATACAGTCTGTTCCGGAATCGGGTCCGGGCTTATCTGGACGCCCAAAAATGAAGCAGCCTGTTTAACTTCTTTGCTAAGGCTCGAATGTTCCGCTCCATAAGGAACAATATCGAGTAAGGGATGAAAGAAAAAGGGCATATCTAACGTCAAATTCGCTACAATTTTCTCCTTGGGCACGGTTGGATTACTTGCGAAATAATCGGACCCCAGTAGACCCATTTCCTCGCCCGTTACGCCCACGAACAAAATAGAGCGCCGGGGGGCTTTGGGTAGCGACGCATAAAGCCGTGCCGTTTCGAGCATGATGGCTACGCCCGATGCATTATCATGGGCACCGTTGAAAATGGAATCTCCTTTTACTGGACGGCCAACGCCCAGATGGTCGAGGTGGGCCACGTGAACGATGTATTCATTTTTCAGCGCTGGGTCTGAGCCAGGCAATACGGCTACTACATTAAATCCGGCTATATCTTCGGCTATATCGGTCTGCGTTTTCATTCGAACCGAAACGTTAAGCGGAAATGCCTGCGGGCGATTTTTCATGGCCTGCCCAATGGCTTCGGTAAAGGAAGTTGGCGCACCGGCGAAAAGTAAGCGTGCCAGCGAATCACTAATGGATGCGGCCCCTTTCAACGCAGGATAGGTGCTCTTTGGTTTTCCCTGCTTGTCTACCCAACGCGTAATTCCTTGCCGGGCGCGGGGAGCCGCCGTTTCAATACGACTTCGTAGATCGGTAGGCAAACTGAACGCAATAGTACCTACAGCTCCGTGCGCGGCTGCATTTTCCGCCTTTGATGAAGAAGCGTAAGCGCGCTGATTGGATGGAAACGAAGCTGGAGCTCCATTCAGAAACGCCACGATTTTTCCCTTCACATCAATGCCCGTGTAGTCATCGTAACCGAGATCAGGGGCTGAAACACCGTAACCAACAAAAACAACTGGGGCGCTTACGTCGCTGGCTGGATGGTCGGGATTCGGATTCAGAATAAACTGCTTCCCATAAGTAAGCGGTTGCTCACGCCCGTTTGTCAGTAGCGTGAGTGAGCTATTGCTTTCCTTTACCTGCCACCTACGGAGAGGCACATTCTGCCGAAATGCATTGTTTTCTCCGGCGGGCTGGAGACCTAACGCTTTTAGTTGGGCAACCACATAATCTGCTGCCATGGCAAACCCCCGGGTACCTGGTTTCCGGCCCCGAAGTGAGTCGTTTGCCAAAATACCCATATGCGTATGAATCGCTTCAGGTCGAACAGTTTTGGCCACTCGCTGCACATCGGCAGGAATTGCATTGGATTGGCCCATAACCAGGCTTGCGCCTGACAGGCTAATGACTATACTAAGTAATAAAGTTGTTGTAACGTGTCGCATTGAGGAAAGCTAAGACGAAAAACGATTAGCGAATATAGGCCACAGTTTTAGTAGAACAAATTGAAACCCTGGCTTAACCAACTTTAGGTTGCTTAACCGTACACTTGCTCAATTGATAGTATATTCGTCGCCCAAACAGGGCGATAAGTAGTGGTATTTATCGAAGAGAATCAGTAAAATCAACGAACATGAAAAAGGTACCCATACTTATCGACTGCGATCCCGGCCACGATGATGCTGTTATGCTTATGCTGGCCATTGGCAGCGATTTTTTCGATATCAAAGCTATAACCACTTCGGCCGGAAATCAGACTCAGCAGAAGACCCTTACTAACGCCTTAAAGCTTAAAGAATTACTTGGTTCTGATATTCCAATTTATAAAGGTTGCGATAAACCCCTTTTTCGGGAGCTGATCATTGCCGATTATGTACACGGTGAGATGGGTATGGATGGCCCGATATTACCTGATCCCAAGCTAAAGCCAGAGTCCTTATCGGCTATAGAAGCGATGGCGAGTATTCTAGCTGAAAGCGAGGAGCCAATAACGCTTGTGCCCACCGGCCCACTTACCAACATTGCTACCTTTCTATTGGCTTATCCACACTTGAAACCAAAAATCGAACGAATCTCGCTGATGGGTGGTGGTGGCTTCCGGGGGAATATGACGCCCACGGCTGAGTTCAACATCTACGTAGACCCTGAAGCGGCTTCTATAGTGTTCAATTCCGGGGTTCCTATTACCATGTGTGGCCTGGATGTGACACACAAGGCGCTGGTTTTTCAGGAGGATATCGAACGGTTCCGATCCATCGGCAATCAATCGGGAAAGGTGGTTGCAGAACTGATGGATTTCTTTTCCATTTTCTACCGCCGTGAACGTCCGGAACTGGAAGGTGGGGCTGCCTTGCATGATCCCTGCGCTATTGCCTGGCTGATTGACCCAACAATGTTTACGTCAAAGTCGTGTTTTGTGGATGTTGAAGTGGCAGGGAAATTGACCCTGGGTACTACGGTTGTCGATTTTTTCGATGTGTTGAAGAAAACCCCGAATACCGAGTTCGTTTACGACATTGACCGGGAGAAATACATCAATCTGATTTATGAGGCTGTTCAAAAACTGCCTTAATGATGGACCGCAGATGCCGCTGATTATTATGATTTACGCAGATTTTTATCAGTATAAATCATAATAATCAGCGTCATCTGCCGGTCCGCCGGTGCGGGTCCATTTTTATTTTAAAACCAGGGGCGTTTAACTTTAAATGACCGCTTCAGGCCACTAATCATCAGGAATGCGCCCAATATTCCGAAGATGATCGCCAGTATTGTGACGTGCAGAATGGCGAATACAACCGCTACCAGAATAATCAGGACGGAGGCTTTCAACTTCCAGCTAATCCGCTGCCACCAGTTGAGTTCGGGGCGTAGTTTCATACCCAGACTCTGCCGAATTTGATTGCCTAATTTGAGTTTTTTCTTGGGTTTCGGGTCCGGTTGTTTGTCAGTAGACTCCGTTGGGGTCGGTAGCATCGACTGAACTCGCTGCATATGCCGCACCACACCGGCATTGGTCGACGATTGTACAGGCTGGCGACTTCGACTAGCAACAACAGGATTACCAACTAATGGCAAGTTTGTAATTGATTGATCGCCTTGTTCTGTTGAATCCAAAATGGGCACCATTTCCAGGGATGTGTAGCGCTCTTTCACTATCTCGCTCTTTCGCTCTTTTAACTTTTCAACGGCTACTCGTGCTGCTGCCGGATGGGATGAGCGCTGAAAATAAGCGACAGGTCGATGGCAGGATGAAAGAAAAAGACATAAGACGGCAACAAAAAGGGCAATGGCATTTTTCATCAGGTCGTGAGTTGGACGAACGATACTAGCGGAGACAAAAATCCCATTTACAACGAATTGGGAAGGTCGGTTGATATGACTCCGGCGAAAAAGCCTTCAATTTGTCCACCAGCAGTGCCTACCTTTGCGGCTATGAATCCAGACAATGATCCCCAGCCCTGGCAGGTTGAATCCTCCGAATACATTCATCAGTTACCGTGGTTTACAGTTCGTAAAGATGCCATTCGGATGGAGAATGGGGGAGTTATTCCTAATTATTTTGTTTTTGAGTATCCTAACTGGATCAACGTAGTGGCCGTTACCACAGAAGGTCAACTGGTACTCATTCGGCAGTATCGTCATGGCATTGCCGGAGTTCACTATGAGCTTTGTGCAGGCGTGGTTGACCCCGGCGAAGAGCCTCTTGTAGCCGCCCAGCGCGAATTGCTGGAAGAAACGGGCTTTGGTGGTGGCACCTGGCAGCTCCTTATGACACTCTCTGCAAATCCGGGCACCCATGCAAACCTGACCTATGCCTTTCTGGCAACGGGGGTTGAGTTAAAACAGGCGCAGCACCTAGAAAATACCGAAGAAATCACGGTGCATATAATTTCCCAGGAACGGGCCTGGGAAATTATCAATACCGGCGAAATGATGCAGGCTTTGCATTTGGCCCCGTTATTGAAATACCTGTCGGAACCGGGATTTGTATGATTTAACTGACTGACTTTGATTATGTGAGTACTTTTGTCGACACTACCAGTAACATATTAGATTCTTAAAATCAGGGAAATCAAAAAAATCCCATAAATCCCGGTTCAGACAAGTGATTATTCCCCTTGCCCTCCGCGCTGACCAAACGCAGGAGTATTATTTTTCGGTGAAACTAGCTGAAGTGCGTCGGTTACAGGCGGCTGGTCATGATATTATTAACCTCGGTATCGGCAACCCTGATCTGATGCCTTCTGCCAATACGATTGATGCGCTGGTACGTTCGGCGCAGCAACCAACTGCGCACGGGTATCAGCCGTATAAGGGTACCCCACAGTTACGGCAGGCCATTACTAGCTTCTATGGCCATACATACGGCGTCACACTCGAACCTGATACCGAAATTTTGCCGCTTATTGGCTCTAAAGAAGGAATAACCCATATTTCGCTGACGTTCCTGAACGAAGGCGATGGTGTTTTAGTCCCTGAGCTTGGTTACCCAGCCTACCGGGCAGTAAGCCGTATGGTAGGAGCTACTGTTCATGAGTATCCACTTCTGGAATACGCTGGCTGGCAACCCGATTGGGAAGCTATGACTGATTTACTGGCAGCCCAGCCAGCCAATGAAAAGACAAAGATTATATGGCTGAACTACCCCCATATGCCCACAGGAGCACCTGCTACCCGCGCCCTGTTTGAGCGGGCGGTACGGTTCGCCCATGAGCATCAGGTATTGTTGTGCCATGACAATCCCTACAGTCTGATTCTGAATAAAAAGCCGCCGATCAGCCTCTTGTCGGTGGATGGCGCGAAGGACGTGGCCGTGGAACTAAACTCCTTAAGTAAATCGCATAATATGGCTGGTTGGCGCATTGGCTGGATGGCGGGTGCTAAAGCTTATGTCGATGCGGTGCTAACGATCAAGAGCAACATTGATTCGGGACAGTTTAAGCCGCTCATGGATGCCGCAACCGAAGCGCTCAGTAATTCTGACGACTGGCATAGGGCGCGTAACGCTGTATATCAAGGTCGGTTAGATGCCGTTCATGCGTTTCTGGATGCCCTGGGCTGCACCTATACAACCGATCAGGAGGGATTGTTTATCTGGGCCAAACTACCTGATTCTGTCGAATCTGCTGAAGCGTTGGTTGATGATTTACTTGTAAAAAAACATGTATTTATTGCTCCGGGCTTTATTTTTGGACCCAAAGGTGATCGATATGTACGGGTATCGTTGTGCGTGAATAAGGAACGAATTGATGAAGCAACAGGGCGTCTGAACCAGGATTTTTATGATTTAACTGACTGACTTTGATTTTTACAATACTTTCGCAGGAAGTCCTGTTGGAGAGTTAGGGGGAAACTCTAAATTTTTTATTTAGCAATCGTTTAAATTGTAAACTTGAGTTCCCAAAATTAATGAGCAGGCCAACTTCAAGATTGTAAGCTTCCAAATAGTTGATCGCTTGGGCCAAGTGGTCATCGTTGAGCATAGCGATCGCTTTTAATTCAACAGACACTACATTTTCAATTAGAAAATCAACTCTACGAGAGCCAATATGCCGCCCTTTGAAGAAAATCGGCATATCAAATTCGCGAGTAAATTCAACGCTACATTCTTCTAATTCAATGGCCAATGCCCGTTGATAAATAACTTCTTGAAATCCGCTTCCCAGTATCTTATGGACTTCAAACGCACATCCAATTACTTTACTCGTCAACTCTGAGTATCTGTACTCCGTTTTAATCATACTTGTGATGGTAGTCGTCTGACAAGATAATAATTGTAAGTCATTAACCATCAGCATAATTAGGAAATCAAAGTCGGTCAGTTAAATCATAAAAATCCCGGTTCAGATGGTTGTAAGTATAGTAGGTATAGGCCTCCTCGGTGGTTCCTTCGCGCTCGCGGTTCGCGAGAAATACCCCAAAATGCGCTTCATTGGCGTTGACACATCGCCCGTGAACGGGCAACTGGCACTGGCCAAGGGCATTGTTGATGAGGTATTGCCGCTGGCCGAAGCGGTAGCACAGAGTACGCTCGTTGTGATGGCTACGCCCGTTAACATTATTACCGACTTACTACCTACGGTACTCGATCACCTGCCAGTGGATGCGACCGTCATTGATTTAGGTTCTACCAAAGAGTTGATTTGCGATCTGGTTGATACTCATGCCAAGCGGTCCCAGTTTGTTGCGGTTCATCCTATGGCCGGTACCGAAAATTCGGGGCCGGGTGCTGCGTTTAAGGAGTTGCTGTCTGGCAAGAACCTTATTATCTGCGATCGGGAGAAAAGTAATGCCGACAGCTTGATGCTGGTTGAAAGTCTGTTTCGGGATATAGGCATGAAATTGTTTTACATGACGCCTAAGGAACACGACCTGCACCTGGCTTATGTATCACACCTAAGTCATATCAGTGCATTTGCGCTAGGCTTGACTGTATTGGAAAAAGAAAAAGACGAGCAGGCCATTTTCGACATGGCCAGTACTGGCTTTAGCTCAACGGTGCGTTTGGCGAAGAGCTCTCCGCAAATGTGGGCCCCTATTTTCGACCAGAATCGAACAAATGTATCCGACGCGCTGGCGGCCTACATCGACTTTCTACAGCAGTTTAAAGAAGTAATTGACAGCCAGGACGTTACTGCCTCGCTGGATTTCATGCAACGGGCCAACGTCATTCGACGTGTGCTGGACGGAATCGAGAAACGGTAAACGTGTAAAACTTTTTCCGGTTGCTGACACAAAACGGATTTCTATTGGTTTATATCATAGGACGCCACGAATTGGCAAGTCCCGAAACAGAATCATTAGTAAACCTATGCAAGCAACTGAACAACCAGCTGGATCACAAGTGGCCGCACAGGCTGGTACCATCACAATTGGTGGTGATTTAACCGTTAATCGTATGGCTTACGGTGCCATGCGGATTACTGGAAACGGAATTTGGGGTCCTCCAAAAGATCACGACGAATCCATTCGCGTATTAAAACGCTGCCTTGAACTTGGCGTAAATTTTATTGATACAGCCGATAGCTACGGCCCTTACGTATCGGAAGAGCTCATTGCCGAAGCCCTGCATCCCTATCCCGATGGCTTAGTTATTGGGACGAAAGGTGGACTACTCCGTACAGGCCCGAATCAATGGCCGGTTGATGGCAGCCGAAAACACCTGGAGGAAGCACTTAATGGTAGCCTGAAACGCTTAAAACTAGATCGGATTGATCTGTATCAACTTCACCGCTTCGATCCGAAAGTACCGTCCGAAGAATTCCTGAGTTTTCTACAGGAAGCCCAGCAACAGGGTAAGATCCGGCATATTGGTTTATCGGAAGTGGGTATTGACCAGATCGAAGAAGCAAAAAAATACTTCGAGGTTGTATCGGTACAGAATATGTACAACTTTGGCGAGCAACGCTGGAATGATGTGCTTGCCTACTGCGAGCAAAATAATATCGCCTTTATTCCATGGTTTCCGCTCAACGCGGGGAACGTGGCTGCCGAAAATGCCATTAAAAAAGTAGCTGCCCGTCACGGTGCAACAGATTACCAGATTGCACTGGCCTGGCTCTTAGCCGCATCACCTGTAATGTTGCCCATCGCCGGAACATCGTCGGTAAAGCATTTGGAGGAGAATCTGCAAGCTGCCGCTATTAAACTTACTGACGAAGATTTGCAGGATATGCCATTGCCTAATTAAGGTTTATAGTATTCGGTTTAAGGTATACGGTAAGCTGACGCCAGCAATCTACGCGTCCGTATACCTTAAACCGAATACCAAATACTGTAACCCTAAATCGTCAATCTGTATGCTAACACAAACCAAACTAGATCCACAGCAACTCCTGGCATCAACGCTACATCGGCTGCAGGAAGGGGCTGAACACATTAATCCGGTCAATGAGCTGATCAATCAGTGGAGTGATGCATTGGGTGAAGGAAATCTGACACTCGAAAACGTGGCTGATGAGCTGTTCTCGCTTAAACGGGCTTTAGAAGAAGGGAAAGCCCCAAAAATTGCCGGGTCATTGCATACGCTCAGCAAACTAACGAAGCAGGCTGCTAACGAGGTATCGGATGTTGGTTTGGTAGGCCAGTTGCTTCAGCTGGCTCAGGTACTCGAAGAGACGTCAAAACAGGTTACAGAAGCCCGGTAAAGACGAGAATTTTCAACAAAAAAAGGATGCCTTTCTAGAAGAGCATCCTTTTTTGTTGATTAATGCAGGTTATGCATTCTCCAATGACTTGATCTTATCAAAGGCAACCTGTAATTCACTAAGTTGCTTTTGAAGATCCTCTTTGATGTAAGCCGGAATATGGTCTTTATTAATTGCGTCCTGATAGGCTTCAATAGCGGCATTTTCGCCAAATTCAACGGAGCTTAATACCGTATCGCGATCTTTGCCCGTCAGCGCTGATTTAATGTCGATCCAGGCGCGGTGAATTTTACTTGTTACGTCGGTAGATGTTGCGTCTGATACGCCCGTTCCGTCAATGCGTACGATATGATCGGCCAATTGACTACGGAAATTTTGGCTCTGAATTACGTAATGGCGGAACAGATCGTCCAGTTGCGCATCTTCGTTGTCTTCAATCGCTTTTTCATATCCCTGAATGCGATCGTTGTTGATTTTTACCAGGTCGTTGAGATCATCAACGATTTCTTTATTCGTGATCATAACAGTTGAATTTCTATGAGTTGTTAACTGAAATTACAACTAGGTGTACGCACGATTGTTCACGCATAAACAAAAAATGAAGGATTCATTGAGCGACCAGCAACTAGGTTAACGAAATGAATCCCTCATTTTTTGTCTACAAGACTTTTCTAATTGGTAGATGTTACACTTCGCAATCGCAAAATTGATCCATCCTCGAATTGAAGCTGGTTCTCAGGACTTGTCAGCGAAATTTGGGTAATAGCACCGTCCCAGCCTGCTAACTGACTTGTATTGATTTCATAGGTACGAAATTGGCCATCACCCACAATAGGGAAATCGACGTACCGACCCGGTATGTCCAGAAAGTCATAATCTTCGGGCTTTCGCCACGAAAATCGAGCCATGGTTCCCTTTGTCTGAAAAGCAGCCTGTATGTAAATTTTTGGAACATTACTTGCGTGCCAGAACGACATTGGGCTCATAACCCGAAAGTTCCTGATTGTCGGATCGTCCCGCATCCAGAGAACATTTAACTCATTTTGAATTGGGTAGCCTTTGTCGCGGGTGCGGTTAAAGTACCAGCCCTGCCGATCATTGACAAATCTATACGTAGGGCCGGTAGGTGGCCGGGGTTGGGCGTAGGCAAACTGCCGAATGTCAGTTAGGTCACCAACAATCAATGTGTATTCAAATTCGTACTGCCCATTATGATCAATGAGCAAGTGCGGCTGGCTGGTTATGTATCCTGCCGACACATCAAACTCGCCCCCAACTTTGGTAACGCCGAAACCGGCTGAGCCAAATCGGACTTCATTGGGCTTATACAAACCAACTCCCCGTCCCTCAGCATTCAGCAAGGCAATCCAGTTTTCGCTCCCATATCGATTCAATACATCCCGATCAGTATACTCCGATACCGCATCATTCGTGAATGGCTTTACCCCACCATAAGTTACCATCCGATAATAGGGACCATTCAGGTACACACAAGGCACCTCCTGAGTCCGGGACTCATACTGAGTGGTATCGGAACGGTTAACCACAATCTTACAGCGTACGTGAATGGTATTGCCTTTCAATTCAATCCAGTGTTCAAATACACAGTCAGCAGGTTCATTCAGTAATGGCCAAATCAAAGGGATCGTTTTAACATACAGCGTGTTTTGGCCCTGCTGATAGCTAACAACCCGAGCCGGATTATTGTAATAATCGCCTGTTTGAACTGGGTTCCAGCCAAGGTATCTCCATTGGTAAACTGGATCTTTCCCGTTTACACTGTAGGGGTAAGGACCCGCATAGATCGATGTCTGTATTTGCCGACCCAGGTCATTATTGTTGACCATATTTACGCTACTACCCGCTTCTGATAGATACGTAATGGCCCCCCCCGCATTCAGATCGATCCCAACGCGTATCTTATCATTGTCCAGATACAGCCGTTTTTGGGGAGATGTCTGCGTCTGTCCCGGTAATCCGCCGGATGGTGGGTTCGACACAACGGGTGCTTTATGAGGATCGGTAGACGGGTAATCACGAACGCAGGTGACGGCCAAACTGCTTACCAATACACAAACTAACAGTATATAAGGACGAACCATAAACGCAGCGTATTAGGAAATAGATTAGTCAAAAATAGGGGTATGTTAAGGGTTTTGCAATAGTTATTATTCACTGGCCTTTATCGCTCTACTCACGCTGTATCGCTAAGTCTCTGGCATCAATTGATGCAGAAACTGGTTTACCTCCACTGGTTTCTTAAAAATCAATACTGTACGTCCTGGAGCATATTGATCAATTTTAGCCAGAATTTGTGCGCGCTGAGTCTGTCGAAATGTCCAGATCCAGTGCAGGAAATCCCAGCTCCAGCGCTCAGGGCAACCGGGAGCCATATCAGGACGAACTCGCCCTTGATAAGTAACCAAACGCTTGATAATCCGCCACAAACACAACCAGCGAGGGAAGTCCAGAAAGATTATGGTATCGGCCGTGGTAAAACGTAAGTTCATTGACGAGCCGTAATTTCCATCAATGATCCACTCGGGTTGGTCAATCAATTGTTTTTGTAAAACCAGTTCGGTAGCCCGGTCTGTCATGATCCAGCCGGGTTGCCATAATACGGCATCCAGATGAGCGACCGGGAGATGGGTCAATTGGCCAAGCTGACGAGCCAGAGTTGACTTCCCGGCTCCTCCACAACCCACAATGGCAACTCGTTTCATAGCTGATTTATAGACGTAGCATGGTAAAAACCTGATTTCATTCTGGTCAAAAGCTATTTCTCAACGTAAACGCACTTAAAAAAACAGCTTGTAAGGCAAGGAATCGCCACTTTGCCTTTATATTCTAAAATTCTCCTTTTCCATTACCTGCTAAACCCCTAATTTTGCAGGATTTTTGACCAGACCCTGAATTGCCTGGTAATCGTCAGGCAGCTTGCTCAACTCACGATTCATTCAGGGCCGCCCATGCGGTCATTGTCCTGCAGAAAAATGCCTAAAAATACCAACATTCGCTCGGTTCTTATTATTGGCTCAGGCCCCATCGTTATTGGCCAGGCATGTGAGTTCGATTATGCTGGCTCACAGGCCGCTCGCTCTATTCGGGAGGAAGGCATAGAAGTGGCGTTGATTAATTCCAACCCGGCCACTATCATGACCGACCCTATCAACGCAGATTATGTGTATCTGTTGCCGTTAGAGAAAAAATCTATCGTCGAAATCCTGAAAAAACACCAGGAAATGGGGCGGCCCATCGACGCCGTTCTGCCAACGATGGGGGGACAAACCGCTCTGAATCTGGCTATCGACTGCGATAAGGCCGGTATCTGGCAAAAATACGGTGTCGAGATTATTGGCGTGGACATTAAAGCCATCGAAACAACTGAAGACCGGGAGAAATTCCGGTTGCTCATGCTTGAACTTGGTGCTGGCGTTTGCAAAGGCCGCACGGCCCGCTCGTTTCTGGAAGGTAAAGAAATTGCCCAGGAAATTGGCTTTCCGCTGGTTATCCGGCCATCGTATACACTGGGTGGCACAGGGGGCGGTTTCGTTAACCGGCCCGAAGATTTTGACAAGGCACTTACCGCCGGATTACACGCATCGCCTGTTCATGAGGTGCTGGTCGAACAAAGTGTGATGGGCTGGAAAGAGTATGAACTGGAATTGCTGCGCGATAATAACGGCAACTTCATTATCATCTGCTCCATCGAGAATTTTGACCCAATGGGTATTCATACCGGCGACAGCATTACCGTTGCCCCGGCCATGACGCTGCCCGATACGCTGTACCAGAAAATGCGCGATCTGGCCATTACAGTAATGGCCGGTATTGGTCAGTTTGCGGGCGGCTGTAATATCCAGTTTTCGGTTAACCCACAAACCGACGACATCATCGTTATTGAAGTGAATCCACGGGTGAGCCGGTCGTCGGCGCTGGCATCCAAAGCAACGGGTTACCCGATTGCTAAGATTGCCGCAAAAATGTCGGTTGGGTACAACCTCGATGAGTTGATCAACCCTATTACGGGTACCACTTCGGCTTTCTTCGAACCCGCAATCGACTATGTTATTGTAAAAGTACCCCGCTGGAACTTCGATAAGTTTCCGGGTGCCGATCGGTCATTGGGGCTGCAAATGAAGTCGGTTGGGGAAGCGATGGGTATTGGTCGAAACTTCCAGGAAGCGCTACAAAAAGCCTGTCAGTCGCTCGAAATTCGCCGGAATGGACTTGGTGCCGATGGACATGAACTAACCGACCGGGCGGCTCTGACGGAAAGTCTGCAACACCCCAGCTGGAACCGGCTGTTTCATATCTACGATGCGTTTAAAGCAGGCATGTCGTTCCGAACGATTCAGCAACTGACCCGAATTGACCCCTGGTTCTTACACCAGATCGAAGAATTAATTGAGCTGGAACGTGAAATTCAGCAGTATGATCTGGACGATATTCCGCCCGAACTTCTCCGTACGGCCAAACAAAAAGGCTATGCCGACCGACAGTTGGCCCACCTGCTTCAGGTAAAAGAAAGCAAGGTGTATGACTACCGTCAGAGACACAATATTCGGCGGGTATATAAGTGTGTGGATACCTGCGCGGCTGAGTTTGAGGCCAAAACGCCGTATTATTATTCGACCTTCAACAACCAGGTTCCCATCACAACCGACCACGCTGAGCCAGTTTCTGACCTGCCCGGTAATGAGTCGATTCGGAGTAACCGCAAAAAAGTGGTGGTGCTGGGTTCGGGGCCAAACCGTATTGGACAGGGTATCGAGTTCGATTACTCCTGCGTACACGGCGTACTGGCGGCAAAGGAAGCGGGTTATGAGACCATCATGATCAACTGTAATCCTGAAACCGTATCGACCGATCCTGACATTGCCGACAAGCTGTACTTTGAGCCGGTTTTCTGGGAGCACGTACATGCTATTATCATGCACGAGCAGCCTGAAGGCGTTATTGTGCAGTTGGGTGGGCAGACAGCACTGAAAATGGCCGAGAAACTGACCCGTTACGGCATTAAGATCATTGGCACAAGCTGGGAAGCCCTCGACTTAGCCGAAGATCGGGGTCATTTTTCGGAATTGCTGAAAACACTGGATATTCCATACCCAAAATTCGGAACGGTACGGGAGTCAGAAGCGGCACTGGAATTATCGCGCGAATTAGGATTCCCCTTGCTGGTGCGGCCAAGCTACGTACTGGGAGGCCAGAACATGAAAATCGTGATTAACGAGAACGAACTCGAGCAGCACGTGATGAAGATTCTGGAAGATATTCCAGACAATAACATCCTGCTCGACCACTTCCTCGAAAACGCCATCGAAGCGGAAGCCGACGCCATCTGCGATGGTGAAGACGTGTACATTATTGGCATCATGGAGCACATTGAACCGGCTGGTATTCACTCTGGTGACTCGTACGCTGTGCTACCCACCTTCGATTTGAGCGAAAACGTGCTCCGGCAAATTGAGGAACACACGAAAAAGATCGCCGTTGCGCTTAAAACTGTCGGACTGATTAATATTCAGTTTGCCATTAAAAACGAGGTAGTGTACATTATTGAGGCCAATCCCCGTGCCAGCCGAACCGTACCATTCATCTGCAAAGCGTACCAGGAACCGTATGTTAATTATGCTACGAAGGTGATGCTGGGCGACAAGAAGGTGAAGGATTTCGATTTCAAGCCGGTTAAAAAAGGGTATGCGATCAAGATTCCGGTGTTCTCGTTCAGCAAGTTCCCGAACGTAAACAAGGAGCTTGGTCCCGAAATGAAATCGACCGGAGAGGGCATTTACTTCATTGATGATCTCACCGATGATTATTTCCAGAAAGTATACTCGGAGCGGAATCTGTATTTAAGCCGGTAGGAAGTGCTACAACAAGATTTGTTCCCTGTGCCATTCCTTAGTAGGGATGGCACGGTTTTTTTATAGCATTGTAGGGATAGACGATTCTTGATAGATTTGTATAAAATTGGCGCGGTATTCGTTGTAGCGTCAACTAGCCAACAGGGCAATGATAGAAACAATCTGTTCGTTAGCCTTACGAGCTGCTGATTAACTCGTGAAAAAAGTTCTATACCTAAGTCTAAGCCTGCTTCTGACCACTCTTCTCATTGAGTGTAAGGAAACCAATGAGTTTTCGCCTGGTGCGAGCGATGCACGCATTACGGGTACATGGCGTCTGACCGAAAGGCGTTATCCCGTTGACAGTGCGTATTACTTATTTGACTCGGTTTTTGTGAAAGGAGCCTATGTGGTAGACTCTACATTTACCAACGGTCATTATGTAAAGGATACTGTTTTTGTGAAAGACCATTATCAACGGGATTCGATTTTGGTCTCAAAATCAATCGATTCAACCCAGAAGTATTCGGTAAATCCAGCCCAGACGCTCACCTTTAGTGCGGATGGTAAGTTAAGCGCCAACGGGGCCGAAATGTCGTACTACTATCCAATAAAATACTTTCGGGTCGATTCAACCATCTCGGATGGCTTGGGTATTAATCTGTTTATTACGACCAATCGGGCTACCGTTCCATTTCGACAGGGCGTAGCTTTTCAAGGGGATGTGTTGACGCTGCTTCCCCGCTGCGACAGACTCTGCTATTCAAAGTTCGTCCGGGTGAGGTGAGCCACTACCTTATTGCTTAGCCGCGGTGAAGCTTACGGTTGTATTGTTAAACGGATAGTTCGTTACTGTTAACAGGGCTGTAGTCCAACTGCCCACTTTAGTTGTACCGCTGTATAAGTCAATAGCGTTTCCCGACTGTTGCAGCGTGATCGTTTTCGTCTCCGAAAAAGTTGAACTCCCTGATGTGCTCGCTGTTGCATAAGAAAGCGTTAGGTCTACTGTATCCAGCGCCACCCCATTTCGAACCATGATGACCGTACCATTCACAACCGTAATGGGTTGACTGTTTCCAGTAATTGTAATGGTCGTTACCGCATATCGACCAGAAACCCGGGAGGCCATATCGGGGTCTGGTACAGTCTCTGTTTTTTTGCATCCAGCTAGTAAGCAGATAATCAACACGAGAAGCCAACTAGTCAGGAATGTTACGTTTAAGCGCATAGGAATAGGAAATAAAACTAAAGCCGGGCAACGGCTTTAGCGAAAAGCTTATGATTAATATCCTGTTTATACGTTTTTATCTTTCCGACACCAGGAGGAATCTCAAACTTGACTAGTGTAAAGCTTGAGATTCCTCTTAACGAAGCTTATCCTTGTCGCTCCCAGCCTTGCGCCCGAATAGGCGTCTGTTGACCGGCTTTTGTTGCCAGTACAATTTTTGTTGGGTCGGCAGTAAGGTAACCTATAGCTGTGATGCGGGCGTTCGTTTCCAGTTTTTCAAACGCTTGCGGACGGACCGTAAACAATAGCTCATAGTCTTCACCTCCATTCAAGGCAGCCGTTATAGGACTGATTTTGAATTCGTCGGCAGCTAAGTGTGTCTGGTCGTCGATGGGTAGATTCTCGTCAAATACCACCGCTCCCGTTCCCGACTGATGGCAAAGGTGGAGAAGTTCTGAAGCCAGTCCATCCGAAATATCGATCATAGCCGTAGGCCGAATACCTAAGTCGCGAAGTTCATGAACCATATCGGTGCGAGCATCGGGACGAAGTTGCCGTTGAACCAGATAAGCCCGCTCTTCTGACAGATTAGGCTGCATATTTGGGTCGGCCAGGAAAACCTGCTTCTCGCGTTCTAGTAATTGCAATCCCAGATAAGCTGCTCCCAGATCGCCGGTTACACAAATAACATCGTTGGGTTGCGCTGTATTTCGGTAGGTGATCAGGTCCTTGGGTACCTTTCCCAAAACAGAGACCGAAATAATCAGGCCTGATCGTGAGGATGAGGTGTCGCCACCTACTAAATCTACGTTGTATGCTTCACAGGCGGCCCGAATCCCTTCATACAGTTCATCGACAGCCTCGACCGGAAACCGACTACTAAGTCCGACACTAATAGTTGCTTGTATCGGTAAGCCGTTCATAGCCGCAATATCCGACACGCCAAACGTCACGGCTTTGTAACCAAGATGTTTCAGTGGTACGTAAGTCAAATCAAAGTGAATGCCTTCTACGAGCATGTCGGTCGTAAGCAACCCATAATCATCGCCCCAGTCAAATACTGCGGCATCGTCGCCAATACCATAAATGGTTTCAGAGTGAGTAGGTGTAGGTGTTGCCTGCCGAATCCGTTCGATCAAGCCGATTTCACCAAGCGTATTTAAATCAGTCATTAATCTGGTTATTAGTGGAGTGGTGTGTTGGTGGAGTTAGTGCAATGGTGGAGTTAGTGAGTGTAGTGGTGAAACAACTCGTTCTTACTACACTCACTTCACTACTGCACCTGCTCCACTAGCCCACAAAAAAGCCGTTCCGATTGACATACGGAACGGCTTTTTTTACGAATTGGTTTGCGGAAATCTTAGGGATTTGTCAGCGTGTACACGTTTGTGGTGTTGCCGGTTTTCTGGCTGGCTGTTGTCCGGGTAAGCTTCAAATTGTTATCATCAATGGAGTTAATCGTAAATGTGATTGTTCCATTGTCGCCGGTTGGCGAAGGGTTCAGGTTCGTCAGTTTTAGGGTATTATCGTCGGGTAGAGAATACTGTCCGGTGAATGTATTACCGTCATACTCAGTATATTTAACCGTTGGTGCAGCGCTCAAATCAAGTTTGAAACTGGTATAGTTTCGAATGTTGCTGGTGCCTCCTTTCGTATAAACAGTTGAGCTGTTTTCATCCACTTTGCTAGCTGTCCAGACTTTGGCGATACGTTCCGAAACAGGAGGAACCTTATTGCCATTGCAGCCCATTAACAGGCTAAATAAAGCTAAAGCTGAAAGGAAAGCGGTAAAATGAGTCTTTCTCATAGTTAATCAAATACAAGGTAATCAGAGTGGCTAAAGTTACGCTAATTTTGTTGGCACTCGCAAAATTAATGCCTAATAATTCATTTGTTTGAGTTTACGGACGTATGCCGCCAACCCCTACTTCTTTGCCGTCTTTCACTCGCTCACAGTTAGCTTTACGCAATGGACAGGATCGGGACGACATCTGGTGTGCCTATGAGGGCACTATTTACGATCTGTCGGCATCACGACTATGGCGCAATGGTAAACATTATGAACACTGGGCCGGGCAGGACCTTACCGACGAACTAGCCGATGCGCCCCATACAAACGCCGTTTTCAACCGTTTCCCGGTAATTGGGAAATTGGTATAAGTCAACGTTACCCATAAACCATGAACACCCTTATTGCTGATAGCGGCTCCACGAAAACCGACTGGCGTCTTGTTGACGACAACGGAATCGTCCATGCTATTCAAACGGATGGATTCAATCCATATTATCAAACAGCCGCTCAAATGGCGACTACACTACAGAATCAACTGATTCCACACCTGAAAGAGGCCCTGGTTACAAAGGTTTTTTTCTACGGAACGGGCTGTACTGGCCCCGCGGTGAATCATATTGTTGCTGATGCGCTACAGGACGTGCTACCTGGTTTGCAGCTTGTTGAGGTGAATAGTGA
This sequence comes from Spirosoma sp. KCTC 42546, assembly GCF_006965485.1. Taxonomy (NCBI): domain Bacteria; kingdom Pseudomonadati; phylum Bacteroidota; class Cytophagia; order Cytophagales; family Cytophagaceae; genus Spirosoma; species Spirosoma sp. KCTC 42546. The sequence continues at coordinate 8,131,658 of NZ_CP041360.1, read as the reverse complement.
TATGCTGGGAGCCGCTCGGGGCGCGATGGGCCATGAGGCTGGAATAGCGTGTATTCTCGGCACAGGGTCAAATGCCTGCTGTTATGATGGTAATCAGTTAACCCGAGGTATACAGTCGTTGGGCTTTTGGCTCGGCGATGAGGGGAGTGGTGGGTATCTGGGCAAAACGCTCGTCCGGGATTTTTTTCAGGAGCGCTTACCAACTGATCTCCGTGAGGCTTTCCAGACCCGCTACGCACTTGATCGGCCAACGCTGCTGGAAAATGCCTATCAAAAACCGTTTCCTAACCGCTATTTCGCTTCGTTCACGCCCTTTTTATCTGATCACCTCACTCACCCTTATATAACTGATTTGGTAACAGAAGCCTTTGCCCTATTTCTGACAACCTATGTCAAACGGTTTCCCGAAGCGGGTTTCTGGCCGGTTCATTTTGTGGGTTCAATTGCCTATTATTTCGCTCAGCCATTACAACAGGCTGTAAAACAAACAGGCTTAACAATAGGTAGTATCCTGAAAGCTCCTGCTGAACAGTTAGTTCAGTTTCATCAATCGCCCGCTTGATGTACCTTTGTGGGAAAATTTTAACACAGAGGAACGGAGAAAAACATAAAGGTCAAGGAGTATTCCTGCTATTCTCCGTTCCTCTGTGTTTGAAGTACAACAACCTGAATAGTAATGGCAAATCGGTATTTTTTGAAAGTAAAAGACATCGTTCGGGAAACGCCCGATGCGGTGACGATAAGTTTCTGGCACCCCATCAACGAGGAAATTCGCTATCAGCCTGGTCAGTTTCTGACCTTTTTACTCAATATCAACGGACAGAAAATTCGGCGTTCTTATTCAATGGCCTCATCGCCCCATGTCGATGTGTCCTTATCGGTATCTGTAAAACGCGTGCCGGGCGGACTGGCATCCAATTATCTCTGCGATCGTATCCGACCCGGCGACATACTGGAAACCCTGGAGCCTATGGGCACCTTCGTACCGAAGCTCGATCCACAGAATCGACGAACCATTATTTTGATTGGAGCAGGTAGCGGCATTACGCCTTTGTTCTCGATGGCCAAGTCGGTGATGCACGTTGAACCCAACAGCCGGATTTGGCTTATTTACGGTAACCGGAATCAGGAGTCTATCATTTATAAAGCGCATCTGGATGCAATGGAGCAGGGGTATGGCCGTTCACGTTTCCAGGTGACACATATCCTGAGCCAGCCCACATACGGCTGGACAGGGCCTGAAGGGCGCCTGAATCAGCACACGCTAACCAAATTGCTGGATCAGTTACCGGCTTCCGAACGCCAGAATGCTAGCTTTTACCTATGCGGACCCGATGGCATGATGGCCGAAGTTCGATCTGCATTGGCTCTAGTTGGTATTTCGACGGAGCACGTTCACAAAGAAAGTTATGCAACCGCGCCGGTTATGGCGGGTGATGTGGTGGAGGAACCCCTCACAGCTGCTGACAGTGGTACACCCGAAGTCACAGTCCTGTATGAAGGCAGCGAGTATAAATTTGCCGTTGCCCCCCATCAGACTATCCTGGAAGCGGCATTGGACCTCGATATTGACTTGCCGTATTCCTGTCAGGCGGGCATGTGTACGGCCTGCCTAGGCCGTTGCACCTCGGGTAAGGTAAAACTGGACGAAGAGGATGGTCTGTCTGAATCGGAACTGAAAGCAGGTTATGTATTAACCTGTGTAGCTCATCCCGTTGGGCCAAATGTGGTTATTGAGATAGAATAATGTAGTACCGGGCGTCCCGCCGGGGTATTGAAGACGCAAGTATAGCACATCGCTACTACCTCACTCTTTCACACCTCGGCGGGACGTCCGGTACTACCTTACTCCGGTTTCTCTGCTTTCGGAGCCACGGCGGGTTTTGGCCCTGACCGAGGAGCGGTTGCTCGGGCAGGGGGTGTAGGGGCGATGGCAGGAGCCGACTGGATACGTCCTGTGCCGCGTGTGGGTGCTGCCGGAGCTACGTTAATACTTGGATAAGCTGGAGCCACTGGTGCTGGCGCTACCATAGGACTAGGTGTGCGCATACGCATAGCACGTGGAGGGCGAGGGGCACGTATTGAGCCCGACCGGCGCATATCAACATTAACATCCATGTCCATATCGGATAAGTCTACAGATAGTCGAGATAAACGTTCTCCGTGCCGCTCCATTTCTTCTGATAAGCGTTCCATTTGTTCATTCAATTGCTGGGATTCGCGCTCTAATTTTTCCAGGGGTTTTCGCGCTTCCATCAGTTTAGCCTGTGTAGCTTCCAGTTGCTTATTGGCTTCTTCAATGCTAGCTTCCTGTTTTTTAATTTCGGGTTCCAGAGCCGCTACCTGTTTCTCTAGTTCATCCAGGTTCTGCTTTTGTTTTCCATCCTGATACATCACCCGCCGTTGTTTTTCGATCAGGGCATTTCGAAGCTCCATCAGTTTTTGTTTTCGCCATTCCACAATCTGCTGGCTTCGTTCTGATTCTTCAATTGGAAACTGCATTTTCTCCATCTGAAGATGTAGCGCCTGAAGTTGCCGTGATCGCTCAGCCATAATCTGGCTCAGGCTATCGAGCTGCCGTTGCTGGAAAGCTCGCTGTGGGGCTAACGTATCGTGGATGGATTTAGCTGTAGGAATCGAAGCAAAGGCATCATTAATAATACTATTGTAGTCAACTTTGGCCAGTCCTTCCACCGTTCCATCCGGGCTAAGAGGAACATTGTTCAAGGCCGATGCTACAATAGAGCTATAGTCAATATGCGATAACCCTTCGGCTAATGAATTCATACCTCCATCAAACGCCTGGTTTTTTTCGATGATCGTTAACAGAATGTCACGATCCGTTTGCTGAACGGTATCGAGGGAGAGTTGGCCAGCCATAACCTGATTAAGCTGGCGTTGCAATTTCGCGACACGGGCAGCGGGTAATTTCTGCCCTTTCCAGACAACATAGCCAATCTTCTGGCCGTCTACCATACCATATTCTGAATTGCTATCTACCTTATGTCGGCGGGTCGAATGGGCTGGCTTAGGTTGTTTGGCCTCTGCCTTTGGCTGATCGTGTTTTTGTATAGCATAGACAGACACACTCATCAGCATAATAGTAGCGAATGTCAATCCGGCCAGACTGGTGTTCGAGACGAAGGGGCGGGTTGGTACACCCAATACCCGGCGTACCCGGTGTAGCAAGTGCTGCCGTTTTGATGCAAAAGCCATGGCCAGAGCGGGAGTTTGCTCCACTTGTATAAGCCGCAGTTCTTCTACTCGGGCAAGCGCTTGGGCTAGTATGCGACCGTCGCCCCCACAGGCCTGAACCGCCAGATCGTCGCAGCAATGTTCGCGCTCTTCACGAACCCGCGCTGATAACCACCACAAGGCCGGATGAAAGAAATAAAGCACCTCAACGACCGATTGCAACAGATTGACAGCATAATCGTGCCGTTTTATGTGCGCTAATTCGTGCGCTAAGACAGCTTCTATTTCACGAAGGGATAAGCTCGTTGCCAAGCCAATTGGTAGTAGTAAAACAGGCTTGAGGATACCTACGACCATTGGTACGGCAATACGTGCCGATTCACGAACCTGCACAACTGACTGGATGTTCAATACCGAACGAAGTTGGTTGGTCAGGATTCCCCAGTTTGTTGTAGCGGGCTTTGTAGCCGTTTTACTGAGCCGTTGCAGATACAGCCAGCCACCTGCTAGCCGAAGACCGAACAAGGCCACTCCAATCAGGTAGATCAGAACAAACTGGCTCAGGTGATTTTCCAGAAATAACTGCGTTTGCTGGTGCCAGGGTAAGGTTTGGGTCACGGTCTGCCATCGAACCAGTTTCGCATAATGAATAGTGGTGGGGACTATAGGCGGATTAACCACCGCTGGCTCGTAATACCAGACGAATGTAGCGCCTGATGCCAGCAACTGGGTTAGTAAGGTAAATACACTTACCCGATAGCGCAGCGTACTCGATTGATTCCGAAGGAAATGCAGAATCACCGCAACGGGTAGAACCAATGCAAAACCCTGCCAAAATGCGTGAAGCAGCGTCCAGCCCAATGCATCCACCACCGGATTCGACAGAAAATGGAAAGCGTTCATGAGTTATAGGAAATCGTTAAGTGTGAGTAAAATCAGTTTGTTAGTTTACAAAATCAGACTAATAACAAGCCTTCAGATCAGAGGATAGTGACAAGGGAAATCGCAAACGGTAGAAAAATCATGCCAATCAGCTCAATCCTGGCGGCCGGTGTCCCGGTTCAGGTCACTTAGCAGATTTTTAATTTCATCCAATTCTTCACGCGAGGCTTTGTGCTGACCCAGTATCTGCATCACTAACTTTGAGGCCGACCCCCGAAAAGCCGTTTCAACAAAGCGATCTACTAAATTTCGCTGAGTATCTTCCTCACTTACCGCTGCGGTGTAGGTATGAGAACGAGCATCCTCCTGGCGGGAAAGCAACCCTTTTTCATACATGATCTGCATAAGTTTCAGTGCGGTTGTATAGCCTATATCCCGGCTTTGGCTCAATGCATCGTGTACCTGACGTACCGTGCTGGGGCCATTGGTCCAGAGTACATGCAGGATTTCCAGTTCGGAGTCGGTTGGTTTCATAATTGATCTACGAATAATTTCGTAACAAACATATACGAACCGTTTCGTAGTTGCAAGTTTATGAACAAAAAAGTTTTACAATGGCTTATTTATCATTGATTCTTGTGGATTCTGTTTGGTCTATGTTTCTTTGACCGTACGGGTGACAGGCTCTATATACACTACATACAAATCGCATTCAAAGAGAGTAGGTCCACAGCATCAAAAGGATCTCTAGAATTTTATTAGTTAACAATGACTACGAACGAAACACTACCTATTCCAACTCGTCCTGCCCGGCCATTTATTGGCGAGGCACTTACCCTGCAAAGCTGGGATGATGTTAAACCGCTTTTTGATAACCTGCTGGCACGACCGCTGCACAATGCCCAGGACCTGCGCCAGTGGTTAATCGATCGGAGTGAACTCGAATCGTATTTATCTGAAGATTTTGCATGGCGCTATATTCGGATGACCTGCGATACGGCTAATGAAGAACTGGTTAATAATCTCAACTTCTTTATTGCCGAGATTCAGCCACCCATGACTGCTTATGGCAATGATCTAGACTTGAAGGCAGTTGACAGCCCATTTTTGAGTGAGTTGACCGACGAAGGCTACGATATTATGGTTCGGGGTATGAAAAAAGCGATCGAAATTTTTCGTGAGGAAAACATCCCGCTTCAAACCGAATTACAGACCGAAGAGCGCAAATACGGAGCCATTGTTGGTGCTATGACTGTGACCATTGATGGTAAGGAAATGACCCTTCCCGCAGCAAGTGACCGTTTGCAATCGACAGATCGGGCTGTGCGCGAGGAAGCGTGGCGTAAAATCTGGGAACGACGTTATCAGGATCATGAAGCCCTTGACCAACTGTTTGATCGGTTACGCACGCTCCGGCATCAGATAGCGGTCAATGCCGGATTTGCTAATTTTCGGGACTATTCGTTTGCGGCTTTAGGCCGGTTCGATTACACGCCCCAGGATTGCTTCAATTTCCATGAATCAGTAGCCGAAGCTGTTGTACCATTATTGAATGATCTGGCCAGCGACCGAGAACAGAAGCTTTCTCGGTCCGACGCTTCGGTAGATCCATTGCGGCCCTGGGATGCAAAGGTTGATGTGGAAGGTCGGCCCCCGTTAAAGCCATTCGCAACGGGTGATGAACTGCTGGAAAAAGCTATTGCCTGTTTCGATCGACTTGATAAGGAATTAGGGGATGACCTGCGCATTATGCGGGCCATGGGTCACCTTGATCTGGAGTCGCGGAAAGGCAAAGCGCCTGGTGGTTATAATTACCCGCTCGAGGAAATTGGTGTGCCATTTATTTTCATGAATGCTACTTCCAGTTTGCGCGATTTAGTGACGATGGTTCATGAGGGTGGCCACGCCGTTCATTCGTTTCTAACGCGTGAACTGCCTCTAAAAGCGTTCCGAAACCCGCCTATGGAGGTAGCTGAGCTGGCCTCTATGAGTATGGAATTGCTGTCAATGGATCACTGGGACGTATTTTTCGATAACCCTGACGAGCTACGCCGAGCCAAATTGCAGCATCTGGAATCTATTATCGAAACGCTCCCCTGGGTAGCAACAATTGATAAATTTCAGCACTGGATTTACGAAAACCCAACGCATACCGATGCGGAGCGACGTGAAAACTGGCTGCGGATTTACAATCAGTTTGCCGATACGGTAACAAGTTGGGATGGATTCGCTTTTTATCAGGAGTACATTTGGCAGCGGCAGCTTCACTTATACGAGGTGCCTTTCTATTATATCGAATACGGAATTGCCCAATTGGGTGCCATTGGTGTGTGGCGGAACTACCGACGTGACCCTGCTGCTGGGCTGGCGGGTTATAAAAAAGCACTGAGTCTGGGCTACAAGGCCCCCATTCGTGAAATATATGCAGCCGCCAATGTTCCATTCGATTTTTCCCGTGACTATATACGGGAATTGATGCAGTTTGTGGGAGATGAAATCAGGAAATTAGGCTAACTGAGGTACTTGTATACGGATGTGAGCGAAAAAAACTGACGACTAACTACGATTGACAAGGGACTGTTTCTTATTTTTGTCGAATTAATTCGTAATCAAGTGGCTATGAAACGCGTACTCAATATAAGTTTGTTGGCTGTAGTAGTAGTATCGATGGCATCGTGCGACTATCAAAAGTATAACTCCGTCCGTCAGGCAGATTATCGGGCAGAAGATTTTCGCTCCGATTACCGGGCTGGGGACCCCGAAGTATATGGAACAGGTAAAGATTCGGCAGCCGTTCAATCAAAATATACGTACACGCCTAATCCTGAGCTAGAGGCAAGGACTCAAAAAATTCGCGAGAAGCTATTCGGTGCTGGTTCTATTGCACAAGGTAATTAGGCTTTATCTAATAAATAGTAATAACTAACATTTTGTTAGTTATTACTTGAAATTTCATTTTTCAATCTTGACGGTCGGCAATTTCTTAAGTTGATAATTCCTGATCGTCAAGATTGAAATTTTTTATGCCAAGTTTACAATAAATAGCCTATCTGTTGATTGTAGTTACTTGCATGCCAAGCCAATTATTTTTGTGAGTTCTTAATGCACCTGTTGTTATGGCTGTGTTACACTTAACACTTTATGCATAAAGATTACCGGCAGCCATTATCTTTAATACTATTATGAAAAATACAATTTACTTATCTATTTTTTTATGCGCTTGGCTTTTCTTATGTGCTTGTTCACTTATTAAAGACCATCAATTCCCTCCTGTAACAACATGTTCTCCTGTGAGCGGTGTAGTCGGTTGTTACAGTTTTTCCGAAGGGGGCAAGGATGGTAGTGGTAATAATAATACAGCTCAGATAATAGAAGCCAAACCAGCTTCAGATCGCTTCAACAATCCTAATTCAGCTTATCAATTTAATGGTATTAATACCGTAATTTATGTTGATAATATAGATTATGGCTCAACTATTACAATGGCTTGCTGGGTTAAGGCTGATAATTTGAATCAGGACGCTGTCATAATGTATTATGGTGATCCCAAGCATAACGGCTTTGGTCTGGAAATGAGTAATGGGCTATGTAATAAGGGTAATAAAGTTTCAATATTACTTGGTGGTGTTAATTGCGATTTAGCGAACTCATCAGAATATATAACGGATACTAACTGGCATCATTTAGTATTGGTTAAGAAAGATAAATCGTTCAGCTTATTTGTTGACGGGGCTCAGAAATTAACCGTTAGCGGTACGAATAATGAACCTACTAAACGTCTTAATATAGGTGCCCATTTATTCCTTGCAGAAAATAATGGCTATTTTTCAGGAAAAATTGATGAAGTTCAATTGTATAATCGTGCACTTACAGTAGACGAAGTTTTGCAAGTATTCTTAGCTCATTAAAACTTCAGTTTTAACTTTAAATTATCATAGATTTCCATGATAAAGCGCGAAACAGCTGCAGATATCATTGTAACTTTATCTGCCAATTTTTTGCAAATAAATACTGGCGAATCAACAGATTTTAGTGTTGAATTCGTATTTAACTTTAAAATGTTATACCTAGTTAATAAATGATTGCTTAATGTATAATATCTTCTATGCCTGTACCCACTTATTTGAACCCTATTAAATTTACAATTAATAACTTTATTGTTTTTGTCCTAATATTAATTCCTATATTTTTATTTTATAGTTTATTTTTTCATTTTTTGACAAATATTCCTTATATAGATGACTTTTCATGGTACTTTAATTTTATAAATAAATTTGATAGTGCAAACGCTTTCCAGGATAAGCTACATACCTTTCTGGATCCGTATAATAATCATCGTCATTATTTTCAGCGGCTTCTAATCATCCCATTTGTTTACTTAACAGGACAAATAAATATCTCTTTTTTTATCATAATAGGTAATATTTCCTTTATCGCTTTTCTTTCTACTATTATACGAAAAACCAATTTAATTGGTAGTGCTGTATTAGTTTGGCTCGCTTTTCAGCCTATTTCGTTTATGAATTATTATACCTTTGCTTTTTTTAATTTACCCGTATTTCTATTTTCATTACTCTGTATTCGATTAATGGTTCAGCAAGGGACCTTAAGATGGATTATACTGTTAGGTCTTCTGGCCACCTTCTCCAATGGAAATGGACTACTGGTCTGGCTACTGGGGATACTTATTTCACTTGTACAGAAAGATGGTAAACGATTGATTGTTTACGGCGCAACGCTTTCTTTATTAATACTAGTTTACTCCCTACAAGGTGGCCAGGCAGATTCTCCGCGTGTTATCGATGTGGAATTTATCAGCCATGCTCTTCTCTACTTCATTCAAATTCATGCTTATTTTGTCAATTGGCCAGATTATGCCTTGCCCTGGATACCACTACTTATTGGGACCGGACTTTTATTAATAGTAGGTTATTTAGTGATAAAAAATAAGCCATTTTACTATAAGTCTGAAAAATCATATTTATTAGTTTACCTGCTATTCCTTTCGTTATCGATGGCCTTAATTAGCTTTTTAAGGTCTTCAGTTAATGGGCTAAATGCGAATGTAATCGATCACTACAAAATTTATCCCTGCCTTTTTTTAGGTATTCTAATCTATTATTGTACAGAACAAAAAAGTTTAACAACTTTCTGGAAATATTCTTTTGTGGCTATAAGTATTTTGATCACACTGGTAAATTATACGATTTATATTCCCCGAATGTATACCCATTTTACTAACCAGGTAGCTGATGCATTGAACTACCATTCAACAAAAAAGTGGCTTTTTTATCCAGTGATACAGGGCAAAAAGGAGTATGAGTTTGTTAATACTGTATCTAACGCTGTAATTAAAAAAGGGTATTATTCGGAGATTGAACCAAGTATTACCGAAACTAATACTCGCTACGAAGCCAATGCTGATTCTACTAAGTCAGGTCTAATTTTACGTGCAGAAAATTTGACTTATTCTCCATTTTCCGAACATGTATTCTTCGTTGTAAACTGTGGAAGCTACCAATATCATTTCCCCGTACTGTCTGATCGTTCCTGGAAAGATATACTACGGTTTAGGTTTCAACAGACGAGTATTAACGCAGTTATTGACTGGAATGCACTAAATGAACCTTGCCTGAGCCACTTTGATAAAATTCGATTTGCACGCCTAAAAAATGGCTCTTTAACCTATTATCCTTTATCAGTTGTCGCTAAAAGCCTTACTAAGTAGTACATAACCTATTACCGTTGGCTATTTTGTGCGCTAGGTTTTTAGGGGAAATTATAATCTTTCGGGTTTATTGAGCTACTTTTACCGAGATAAATAGTATTTTTCATTGATTCCTTCTTAAGAAATCACCATAAAATCATGAAAATTGCATTAGTTACGGGTTCTGCTGGTTTAATTGGCAGTGAAGCCGTTGCCTTTTTTGCTGACAAATTTGATCTCGTTGTTGGGATTGATAATAATATGCGGCAGTACTTCTTTGGAGCTGATGGCTCAACGGAATGGAACCGTAATCGTCTGGCTGACGCCTATTCTAATTACCAACACCGTACCGCTGATATCCGGGAGGTTCCTCAGTTGGAAGTGATCTTCAAGGAATTTGGTGCGGATATTAAGCTGGTTTTACATACAGCAGCACAACCAAGCCACGACTGGGCTGCCCGTGAGCCGTTTACAGATTTTGGGGTGAATGCCGTTGGTACCCTCAATATGCTTGAAATGACTCGCCTACACTGCCCCGAAGCAGTCTTTATATTTACCTCTACTAACAAAGTGTACGGTGATAATCCTAACTTCCTGCCGTTGATTGAAACAGAAACGCGCTGGGAAATCGATCAGAACCACCCGTACTTCGAGAATGGTATTGATGAGTTCATGAGCCTTGATCATACCAAACACTCTGTTTTCGGTGCTTCGAAAGTGGCGGCTGATATTATGGTGCAGGAGTATGGTCGTTATTTCGGGATGAACACCGGTGTGTTCCGGGGTGGTTGCCTAACAGGACCGAATCACTCGGGAGCCCAGTTGCATGGATTCCTCTCGTACCTGATGAAATGTGCTATTACGGGAAATCAATACACCATTTTTGGCTATAAAGGCAAGCAGGTTCGCGACAATATCCACAGCTGGGATTTAGTGAACATGTTCTGGCATTTCTATCAGAACCCACGCCCAGGTGAAGTGTACAATGCGGGCGGTGGCCGGTATGCCAACTGCTCGATGCTCGAAGCAATTGCCCTTTGCGAAGAAATTTCGGGTAATAAAATGAATTATCAGTACTCAGAAACGAACCGGAGTGGCGACCATATCTGGTACATTTCTGACCTCAGTAAATTCAAACAACATTATCCTGGTTGGCACTGGACGTTCGATCTGAAAGAAACGATGAGCCAGATTCATGATAGCATGGCCGCCCGCCTGGCTTTGTAAACTAATTGACCGTTCAAGAAGTGCAATAAGACAGGTTGATTAGCAACGATTTAATTTTGTTGACTTGTAAGGTAATCGGCCTGCTTTATTAACATTGTAAGCAATACCTGAATTTAATGATCTGGCAAAAAGAAGGACTGATTTATAAACCCGATGGCTCGCAGCCATTTAGCCGAACCCACGCTCAGGTTCCGTTTGGATATCCCATGAAGGATAAGGTGCGGGTTTATTTCTCTACACGCGATGAAAACGTCTCATCGGCGGTATCGTTTGTTGAACTGAATCCCGATAATCTTTCCGAAGTCGTCTATGTACATGACAAACCCTGCTTAACAAAAGGGGCCGTTGGCATGTTTGACGAAACAGGAACAATGCCTTCCTGGTTTTTGCCAGTACGGTCCGCCGATGCGGGTGACGAAATCTGGTTATACTATACCGGCTGGAATAAGAGTGAAACGGCTAGTTATCGGCTTGGAATTGGTCTGGCCATTAGTCGGGATGGTGGGTTGACGTTTGAGCGTAAGTTTACCGGCCCTTTACTTGACCGCTATATGTTCGATCAGGTTTGGGTAGCTCAGCCCTGTGTCATGCGTGAGGAGCAGGCCGATGGCTCAATTCGGTGGAGGATGTGGTACCTGTCCTGCACCAAAATTGAAGTGATAAACGGTCATCCGGAGCCATTTTATGACGTAAAGTATGCTGAATCAACCGATGGTATTCATTGGGAGCGAACAGGGCATGTTTGTGTAGGTTACGATGAGTTTACCGATGCTATTGGTCGGCCTACGGTTTATAAGGACGGGAATTTGTACAAAATGTATTTTTCCTACCGGAACGCAACCAACTACCGTACCGACGTGCAGCGTAGTTACAGGATTGGGTATGCCGAGTCAACAGATGGTATTAACTGGGTAAGGAAAGATGAATTGGCAGGCATAGAGCGCTCGGCTGATGGTTGGGATTCAATGATGATGGACTATTGCCACATTTTTTCTCATCAAAATCAGTGGGTAATGTTTTACAATGGAAATGGCTTCGGCGCATCTGGATTCGGCTATGCAACGCAACCCAAAACTGACTAAAATCAGGCTAGTGGAATTTGCATTTTATATAGACAGCATCCTACTTTGTACCAAATCAGTAAGCGAATAACCATGAAAGAAGTAGCAAAATACCTTATAAAAGTTGACGCTCAATTCAAGGATGGCCAGATCGTGCCCGAGATTCCGTATGAAGAGGTAATGCGGTTAGTCAACGAACCAAATATTGTTATTATCAAAACCGGTATTCCAGAAGAGACACTCCGTGGTGTGATTGAAGCCACTCACGCCTGGGCATCTAAAACCCCTCTGGCCGAAGCTCCCGATCCATTCGATAATAACCAGCATAAGCAACGGTTGCACATTGCCAAGATTCAGCAGGCCCCGCAACTGTTTCATGATCACACCTTCGATGCTATCCTTGACCTTGAAGAGCCAACGCAACAGACGTTGATGGGCGTTTTTACACCCATGCGTCAGTTCTGGAATAACCTGACCGGAAATAATGAAGAATATGGTATCCGTAAGGGACAGCCTTATTTCCATCCACAGGTAACACATTATCCATTAGGCGGCAGTTTCTTCGGTCGGCACTGGCACCCACTTAATCCACAAAAAGTAGGCACTATTCTGGCATTAAATCAATACGGGAAAGACTACAATTCAGGTGGTACAGGCTATGTGATCAACGACCATATTGTTGAGACAGAGGGCTTTCAGGACATTGGTGATTTGATTTTATTCCGCTACGACTTACCGCATTGGGTTAGTCCATCCAGCTTTGCTGACCGGTTTAGTTGGGACGATCCCGCAGGACGTTGGGTAGCCATTTTGCCATTTTACGATCCCTGGGCCAAACCTGCTGAAAAAGATGAACCTCAGGGTTGGAAAGCCCATATCCAAACGGCTAAAGAAGTAACCGTATAGGAAGTGAATAGATGAGAGTAAGACGTGAGAAACCGTAAGGAGTTTCCTTACATCTCACGTCTTACTCTTTATTATAAAACGTTATGCCAAAAGTTAGCGTCCTGATTATCACCTACAATCAGAAGAATTTCATCCGCGAGGCTATTGATAGTGTTCTGGCGCAGAAAACGACCTTCCCTATTGAAATATTAGTCGGAGATGATTTTTCGAGTGATGGTACACGGGAGATTATTCAGGAATATGAACGTCAATATCCCGGCCTGGTTATTGGCGTTTTGCATCCGCATAATATGGGTAAAAATGGGGGGATTAACTTTCTGGAGACCCTGAAGCTTGCTAAAGGCGACTATTACGCCTTAATTGATGGGGACGACTACTTGACCGATCCACTAAAGCTTCAGAAACAGGCCGATCAACTGGATGCCCATCCCGACTATTCAATGTCATTTCATAATGCATTGATCACCTATGAGGATGGTAGCCCTTCTCATGTACTCAATGGGAACGATATGAAGCCGTTTTATACGGTTGATGATCTGATTGGCGAGGATGAAATCTGGTTTATGGCTACCTCGAGTACCATGTATCGGAATAGTATTAAGGAGTACCCCTCCTGGTTTCGGGAGTCGTCGAGTGGCGATATTCCGCGATTGATCCTGAAAGCCAAACTTGGTAAGATTGGTTATATCCCCGATGTTATGTCGGTATATCGGAAAAATCGGGCAGGTGCCAGTTTTCATGATAATTACCGGAACGAAACATTTCTGCGTAACCGCATCCAAATGTACAGCGATATCAATCGAGAACTTGACTATCGGTACGATGCAATTCTTCGCCGGAATATGGCTCGCTATTACCGGATGATGCTTGATGCCAAACAATATGAAGGTAGCTATTTCCGACGCGCTCGACTAGCTTTCAAGTATCTGTATATGGCAAAACCCGGCTGGGATAAAGCAAAAGACGTGATTAGAGACTATATTGTGCCAGGACCGCTGGCTAAACTCTACAGTACAATCCGCCTATTGCCTTATCGGTAGCCAATGCGGGATGAATTTAACCCCAATTGCGGCTTTATCCCGCACATGACTAGTTATGAAATTAAGCGTTGTTATCCCTGCTTATAACGAAGAGGAGTCGCTGCCACCAACACTGCGCATTCTCTATCAAACATTGGCCAAGCACGGAGTTCCTCACGAAATCTGCGTTACAAACGATAATTCGAAAGATGGTACACTAAAGGTACTGGAACAATTAGCTGCCACTGAGATTCCGACGTTGGTCTATTATACGAACCCAGGCCCGAACGGATTTGGATACGCTGTACGCTATGGCCTGGAACGTTTTTCGGGCGATTGTGTGGCTGTGTTTATGGCAGACCTATCTGACGATCCAGAAGATTTAGTGAAATTTTACCACAAAATGCTGGAAACCGATGTCGATGCGGTGTTCGGTTCACGCTGGGGGAAAGATGGGAAAGTAATTGACTACCCTGAGCTGAAAAAATTTATCAACCGGGTTGCCAACTTCATTGTTCGGATCGTGATGGGAATTAAATACAATGATACGACCAATGCATTCAAGCTTTACAAACGCGAAACGATTGAAGGTATTAAACCGTTTCTGGCACCCCACTTCAATCTAACAGTCGAATTACCACTTAAGGCTATTGTACGGGGGTATTCCTACGCAGTAGTGCCCAATAGCTGGACAAACCGGAAATACGGCGAGTCGAAGCTGAAGATTAAGGAAATGGGTAGTCGGTACTTCTTTATTCTGATGTACTGTCTGATCGAAAAATATTTCTCTCAGGGGGATTTCCGCAAAAAGTCAGCCACAGCGCCACCTCAGTCGGTAAGCCGGTGAGGTCGTGAACTTGGTGAAGTAAGTGAAAGTGAGTGGAGTAAGTAAAGTAAGTATTTGGAGCATTAAGTTTTTCTAGTACTGACTCCACCTACTCCACTCACTTTCACTTACTTCACCAGGTTCACAACTAGCCAAAAATCCCCTTAAGGCCTGGAATCTGGTAGAAGGCAAGTGTTTGAACAACGGCCCAGATAACACCACTAATAAACATATAGAGTAAGAGTGGGCCGCGTTTAACGCCAAAGGAAACGGCGATGATCGTTCCGCCAATTGGCGTCAGAATCAGTGGAGTCAGTAGGGCAATACCCGCCAGACCCGCCCGTCGCCAGATACGAATGGCCAGTCGCGTTCGCTTTGTAAATCGTTTAGGTGGCTCTGGGCGATATCGACGCCACAGCGCTTGTAAGGCCGCACCAGCATATGCAACCACAATGACGCTTATCATCATGCCCAGCGTTGTACAAACTGCTGTCTCGAGCCATGTTAACCCCAGTGCGACACCCGAAAGTGGCCCTCCAACAAACTTAATGGTGCTGGCAATGATAACGGAAAGGTATTTGGCAATATGCATAACTGTGGTTTGTGCTGGAACAACGACGTAAATGTATCCGTTGTTCAATTTATATGCCGCTGATTCATTCTACTTACCCCGGTCCACCTGCCTATCAATACAATGGTCATTTGCAAACGGTTATTCCCAGCCTGACGCGTAAGGTGACGGGCGTTACCTATGAGCGTGAGCGGTTAACACTAGCTGATGGCGATTTTGTTGATCTGGATTGGATTGATACTAGCCGAAATCGCCTGGTTGTTTTGACGCATGGGTTAGAGGGAGATAGTAGTCGCCAATACATTTTAGGTACGGCTAAATTGTTTGCTCAACACGGCTATGATGTACTGGCCTGGAATTGTCGATCGTGTAGTGGCGAAATGAACCGAGCGTTTCGATTGTACAATCATGGCGAAATTGGTGATTTAGGGGAGGTTATCAATCATGCACTCCAAACTAAACACTATAATGACGTGGCACTAGTTGGCTATAGCATGGGAGGGAATATTACGCTCAAATACCTTGGCGTTCATGGAAAGCAACTTCCCGATGTAATTAAGCGTGGGGTTGCCATCTCAGCACCAACTGATTTAGGCGCTAGTGCCGTACTGCTCGATCGACCCGCCAACCGATTCTATCGGAATCGGTTTATGAAAAAGCTAATTACCAAATTAAGCCAGAAAGCTACCCTCTTTCCCGGACGGCTGGATATGACTCAGTTGCAACACGTAAAAAAATGGCGGGACTTCGATGAGTTTTTTTCTGCTCCGGTCAATGACTATGCTGATGCAGACGACTTTTATACGCAGGCATCAGCCGTCAATTTTATGCCCGATATTACCGTGCCGACATTGTTGCTGAATGCACAGAATGACCCGTTGCTATCGCCTGAGTGTTCGCCAGCTTGGCTGGCGGAACATCATGCATCAATTTTTCTGGAAACGCCCCGTGTAGGTGGTCACGTTGGATTTCAACTTGCCCGCGACATATATACGTATGCAGAACGTCGTGCTTTATCATTCACACGGGGCAACTAACTGGAGAGAAAAATTGGAAAACCTCAATTCGTGGCAATTCGGACCAAATCATTAATCTGGTTAATAATCGTCGTATTATCTGGACTATCAATGTCCTGCCCCACAACCTGATATCCTGTCATAATGATATGAGAATCTGAGAAGGTTTTCGCCAGACGGTTTACATAAGGCTGCACTTCATGGTTTGACGGATGTGACGTTATAACGGTAAATAAATAATCAGGCTTGTGTCGCTCGTAGGCATAAGCTAGCTCCTCAAATGGTAAACTTTGCCCCAGATAGATAACTTTATTAGAGCGGGCACGAATAATATAGTTCGCAAATAACAGGCTTATCTCATGAAATTCTCCCTCCGGTAGAAATAGCAGGTATTTCTTGCCAGTTACAGTGTGTTTGCTTTGACCATCTATAGCTACAATGATTTTCTGCCGGATCAGGTTTGTGATAAAGTGTTCCTGCGCTGGCCCCACTGATCCTGTGACCCATAGAGTACCGATTCGATTCAGAAATGGATAGATGATATGGATCATCGTGTTCTCAAATCCAAATTGAAGAATATTTGTGTTGATGATTTTTTCAAATCGGTCTTCATCCAAATCCAGCATAGACAAGGTGAGAGCATGGATTTGATCTGGATAAGTAACTTGTCTATCCGAGACTTTAATCACTTCGCTGGCTAACTCATCTGGCGATAGCTTGGAGATTTCCGAAATTTTGTAGCCATGATCTTTCAATAAAGAGATGTTTAGAACAAGTTTCAAGTCCTGATCATCGTAAGTCCGGATATTGGTATCGGTTCGTTGGGGAGCGATAATCGCATATCGTTGCTCCCAGATGCGCAGCGTATGGGCTTTTATGCCTGAAAGCTGCTCTAAGTCTCTGATGGAATACGTGCTCATGGGATGAGATGGCTATGACCAAACAAGCCGCATGGATAGGACAGAGAGTAAAGAACTTTTATGGTTTCTTTCCCTAATCAATCAAATCCATATATGATAACTAAACCGACTTGTTTAATGTTTGTCTTAAAAAGATAAACAAAATTACCGCTTAATCGCTATAAAGCAAATGAAGAAAAAGGCTTTAAGGACTGATTACTAGTTGCTAGGGGTTATTTAGTTAGCAAGCTGTTGACAATCAGCAAGTAAGCACCCATATGTAGAGCAATAGCCGATAACTTTTATTCCTCTGTCTACTATCCAGTTAGCCTGAACGTTAACTGTATACAGGATTTTAGTTTGGAAACAGAAGAGTAGGGCACTAAAAAAAGCCCCGATAAAATCAGGGCTTTGAGGCAGGGTGAAAGACGGGGCTCGAACCCGCGACCTCCGGAACCACAATCCGGCGCTCTAACCGACTGAGCTACAATCACCATTTTTGAGAGTGCAAAGGTAATAAAAAGTGAAGAGTGAAGAGTGAAAAATGAAAAGTATTTTTTTCAATTCCTATTCTTCATTCTTCACTTATCATTCTTCATTAGTTAGGCTTGCTTGCCCTGCTGATACCGTTTCTCAGCCGCATTCCAATCAACTACGTTAAAATACGCAGCAATATAATCCGGCCGACGATTTTGATACTTCAAATAATAAGCGTGTTCCCACACATCAAGACCAATAATGGGGAAGCCTTTCACTTCGGCAATATCCATTAATGGATTATCCTGATTAGGGGATGAGGTGATTGCCAGTTCGCCTTCAGGCGTTACGATCAACCAGGCCCAACCCGACCCGAACCGGGTGGTTGCTGCTTTGGTGAACTCTTCTTTAAAGGTATCGAATGAGCCAAATTTCTGCGTGATTGCATCAGCCAGCGTGCCTGTTGGCTGGCCACCGCCACTTCCCGAAATTGTATTCCAGAACAGCGTATGGTTATAATGACCACCGCCATTATTACGAACAGCCACTGGTGCTTTACTTACGCTGGCCAGCAGATCTTCAATGGATTTATTTTCCATATCTGTGCCTGCAATGGCATTATTCAGGTTCGTCACGTAAGCATTGTGGTGCTTGCCGTGGTGAATTTCCATGGTCTGCTTGTCAATATTCGGTTCGAGCGAATCACTTGGGTAAGGAAGCGGATCTAATACAAAAGCCATTGTATTGATTAGTTAGAATGTAAGATTATTCGGTTCTGTTAACAAGCCTATTCCAAATTATGTTCTTAGGCGATTAAAAAACTTTGCCAGTAGCGCTTGGCTTTCATCGGCTAATATACTGGATTCTACGCGGGTTTTAGGATGTAATATTGATGGATTCACACGACTATAGCCACGCTTGGGATCGGGTGCACCAATAACTAACCGGCCCAGCTGTGCCCAGAATAAAGCACCTGCACACATTACACAAGGTTCCAGTGTCACATATAAGGTGCAATCGGTCAGGTACTTACTGCCTAAGTAGTGCTCAGCTGCTGTAATAGCCATAAGTTCAGCATGAGCCGTTACATCGGTCAATTGTTCTGTTTGATTGCGCGACTTGGCAATGATTCGGTTGCGACAAACGACGATGGCCCCAACAGGAATTTCGCCATTATCAGCAGCTTCTTCCGCCATACCAAGGGCAATATCCATAAAATATTCGTCGGGCATGATAATCGTTTGTGTGTAGCGACTTATGTTATTGTTTCAATACTTTACGAACCGTTTGTCGGTCGCCTACTTGTATACGTAGGAAATAGAGACCGTTAGGCTGTGTAGTCATATCGAGTTCATTGTGCTGATTCCGTGTGGTATGCTGTAGAACGGGCCTGCCCTGGGCATCCATAAGCGACAAGGTTGCTGGATCGCGAGTTAGTGGTAGGTCTAATTCTACGCTGAGTACCGTTTGGGTAGGAACCGGATAGGTTTTTACTAGGGGATCAAGCGAGTTATCATCTACGCCTAGTAATGGTGCTACTGTGATTATTGCCGTACCAGAAATTGGCCCATTACCGCAGACATTTCTCACAGCTGTGAGTCGATAGGTTGTGCTTCGAACAGGTCGTGCTTCAAAAACATAAGGGCTACTGGATGTTGTAGCTGTGTACGAACGAAGACTATCGGCATAGGTTGCAGTCCAGGGGCCATCTCCCCCAAATGTCAGGGTTAAGTTAGCTGGGGTCCCTTCGTAAATAGTTTGCGTACCCGTCAAAGTTGCACTAGCCACCGAGCGCACGGTGAGTGGCGTAGGACTGTTACTTCCTATAATGGCTATGTCTGGATTATCAGCTTTCACTCGTACGAAGTACTGTCCTCCCGGAAGTGTAAGAGGCAGGCTACCCGTAACAGGTGAGCTAGTGGCTGTTGCCGAGACCGCATACTTTTTGGATGTATCAGTTGTACTCACCAATTCCATTCTGAATGCATTCCCTGAGTTAAACTGACCCGTTGTGGTAAAGGGTACAGTTAGCGATGTTCCAGAGCATAGGGTCGTTGTGGATAGGGAACTGGTTGAAACAGTTGGAACAATGACATTGACCTGGGCAGTTGCCGGACTACCTGGTAAACCTATACCGCATCCATTTGAGACGGTAATTACCTGATAGATGGTGTTGCCACGTGGTAACACCGAAATAGTTGTATCTGCCTTGAGTGATGTGCCCGAATACCCACCCGTTAGGGTATAACTATACGGTCCTGAACTGGTAAACTTCAGTTGTAAGGGAGCTTTCTGTCCTAGATTGACGGTGGATACGGGCGCAACCAGTGCCAGTGTGGGTGGTGAAGTAACAATAGCTTTGATCGTAGCACGCGGACTATAGCAGCCGTTTGTCCCAATCTGATACACGTAGAAAGGATCTCCCCCCGGCTGAACGTTTGTGTTGAGCGTTAATGGTGTAGGGGCATCATTAGTAACTCGGCCATAGGGGTCAATCCATTTTAGCTGGCTTCCTGATTCGCCAATTGCTTCCAGTGGGGTTGCCTTATCATTCAGGCAGTAAACAACCAGCGGTTTTGGTGTAGTAGGGGCTGCTAACGTATTAACTGTAACCTGAATAGTTGCTTTTCCTCCTTCACAATTATTGACAGTCTGGCTTACCTGATAAGACTGTGTGCCAGCGGTGGTAATAGAAGGAATTGGTGCGCCGGAAAGCAGACTGCCTGCGCTATTATACCATTTTAGGTTTTGACCACTGGCGTTAGACGCCAATGAGGTTACATTTTGGGGTGGTTGATCTTGTTGGACCTGGCAATAGTTAACATTCGATACGCTCGGCTGACCAGGAAGCGGATTGATAACAACGGTTATACTTGCTTTTGGCCCCTCGCAGCCCTCACTAGAGGTTTGGGAGACTTTATAAACCTGATTACCAACCGTGCCTGTATTTGGTACTGGCGTATTACCTATTGAGTTGTCCGAGGCATCATACCACTTTAGGTTTGTGCCGTTAGCTGTTAATGGCTGTGCCTGACTATTGTTACAAAAGCTAATTGGGCTGACGCCCGGTACGCCAGGGGTACTTTTTACCCGTACACTCAGACTGGCACGAGGGCCCTCACAGCCACTCAGTGTTTGGCTGACATAATAAATCGTAGTACCAACTGTGGAATTTGTGGGAACTGGTGCGCTACTAGAAGCTGTACCACCACTGGCAGAAGTACCATACCAGTTAGGAGTCGCATTGGCTACCAGGGTAGCAGTCAGTGTGGGTACGCCATAGTTTTGGCAAAACTCAACTAAAGAGGTGCCTGGTGCATCTGGTGTGTCTTTCACTTGTACAGGTATGCCCGTACGTGAGCTTTCGCAACCATTCACTGTTTGCGTTACATAGTACGTAATACTGCCAATGGCGGAGGCTGCTGTGCTAGGGACGGTGGCATTACTTGACCCTGAACCACCTGTTTGGTTGGTGCCATACCATCTCAAATTCTGACCAGTAGCCACCAGCGCTTGTGCCGGACTTCCTTCGCAATAGGCACTAGGAGAAGTGCCGGTAGGCGAAGCTGGTATCGAATTAATTGTGACGGTAAGCGTTGCTTTAGGGCTTTCGCAGCTTTCAACGGTTTGAGAGACTTTATATGTCTGACTGCCAACAGTACCTGTGTTTGGGGTTGGGGCTCCCCCTAGCGGGCTGTCAGAAGCGTCATACCATTTAAGCCCTGAACCCGTCGCGGTTAAGGGCTGGGCTGGACCGTTGTTACAGAAACTTACTGGGCTAACGCCTGGTGCGCCGGGTATTGCTTTTACGCGCACAGCCAGGCTCGCTCTTGGTCCTTCACAACCATTTAGGGTTTGGCTAACATAGTAAACAGTTGTCCCAACAGTGGAGTTCGAGGGCGTTGGCGCAGTGCCAGACGCTATACCACCGCTAGCTGAGGTGCCATACCAGTTAGGCGTCGCATTGGCTACTAGTGTTGCGGTTAAGGTTGGTGCACCACTTCCCTGACAGAAATCAATAGCCGTAGTGCCAGGGGCAACAGGTGTATCTTTGATGAACACTGGTATTCCTACCCGTGGGCTCTCGCAGTTGTTTACCGTTTGGGTTACGTAATAGAGCGTAGTGCCCAAAGTTGTTGTACTAGGGGTATTTGGTGTTCCTGATGAAGTACCTCCCGTTTGACTAATACCATACCATCTTAAGTTCTGACCCGTAGCTGCTAATGGCTGAGCCGAACTTCCTTCGCAATAGGTAACAGAGGCACCAACTGGGGCAGAAGGGATCGCATTGATGGTGACAGTGATAGTGGCTTTAGGGCCTTCGCAGCTTTCTACAGTTTGGGAAACTTTATAGGTTTGGCTGCCCAAGGTATTTGTATTTGGTGTGGGCGCTCCTCCTAGTGGAGCATCAGCGGCATCGTACCACTTAAGGCCTGATCCTGTCGCCGTTAAGGGTACTGCGTTGCTATTATTGCATAGGCCAATTGAACTGACTCCCGGAGCACTTGGGGTAGCTTTCACCCGTACAGTCAGACTGGCACGAGGACTTTCGCAACCGTTCTGTGTTTGACTGACGTAATAAATTGTAGTGCCAGCGGTGGAGCTAGAAAGTATAGGGGCCGTCCCTGAAGGCGAGCCTCCACTGGCAGCTGTGCCATACCAATTTGGGGTGGCACCAGCAGTAAGGGTTACTGTTAAGGTTGGGGCAACAACTCCCTGACAAAATTCAATGGTTGACGTGCCTGGTGCATTAGGGCTGTCTTTCACCTGTACAGATATACCCGTACGCGGGCTTTCACAACCATTCACTGTTTGAGTTACGTAATAGGCAGTAGTACCAAGGGTTGCCGTGTTGGGGACGGTGGCATTGCTCGACCCAGAGCCTCCGGTTTGGCTGGTTCCGTACCATTTTAGATTTTGACCAGTAGCCGTCAATGGTTGGGCTGTACTTCCTTCGCAATAGGTAGCAGAAGTGCCAGTTGGGGCAGAGGGGATGCCATTTACGGTTACCGTCAGGCTGGCGCGGGGGCCTTCACAACCATTTAGTGTTTGGCTGACGTAATAGGTCGTTGTAGTCGCAATTGTTGTTGAAGGAACTGGAGAAACAGAAGAGGGTGAGCCGCCACTAGCCAAGGTGCCATACCAGTTAAGGGTAGCTCCAGCAGAGACTGGCGTTGCGGTTAAAGCACTCGCTGTTTGTCCCACACAATAGGTCACTGGGTTAGTGGCCGGTGCGGGAGGGGCGTCTTTCACTGTAACCGTAATCGCGGCTCTTGGACTTTCACAGCCGCCAACCGTCTGGCTTACATAATAGTTGAAATTGCCTATAAAAGCAGCAGCGGTGCTGGGGACGGGAGCTATACTAGATGAAGTCCCCCCACTTTGGCTAGTACCATACCATTTTAGATTCTGACCGGTAGCTACTAGCGCTGAGGCTGTTGTGCCTTCACAATAAGGGGACGGTGTAGTTACACTTGGAGCCGCTGGAACACTAATTGTGAGGGTTGATAAACTACTAGCCTTTGTAGCATTGCTAGCCACTATCTGAATACGGTAGGCATCCCCATTAACAGCTGTCGAGGGAATTGTTCCACTAATATTTCCGCCCGTTCTTGAGGCAAGAGTGCCTAATGTTGTTGGGTAGGTTCCTCCAACAACATCAGATAAATAAGCGGTGAATACATTGCCTACGGCGAATGAGCTACTTGTTGTAAAAGTTACCGTAAGGCCACTACCTGCACAAACCGTAGCTGGGGAAAATGTGACCGTAGTAATCGTTTGGGCAAAGCCGCGCGTTGTTAGGCCAGTTAGGCACAGCAAAACCGCTAAATAGGAGTAAAAAATACGTCCCTTCATAAAAAATTGAGTAATGAATCCATTTTGGACTCTAAAGTTAATGCATTTATGCTTGATATGCGGATGCGCTAAACCACTGCCTAAGTATACCAGACAGAACTATGAGGATAAATATATGATTAATTGATTGATCAGTAGAAGTATACGGCTATTTTGTCTCCATTCGATTCTCTGGAGACACACATACCTATAAGTTGCTGCAATAAAAATGCCACTTCAATACTGAAGTGGCATAAGCTAATTTAACCAGCAGGGCAACTTAAGAATACGCTACCGCTTACTCAAGAAACCATTACTCAACGGCGCTGTAGATTACTTCATGAATCCGTCGGCGGAGTTTCGTTGTATTGATGGAGTTATTACCCGCTGTTGGATAAATACGGTTCGAGAGGAATACAAAAACCAGCTCTTCATCTGGATCGACCCAGACAACGTTACCCGTAAAACCCGTATGACCAAATGACCGGGCTGATGCCTTAGGCGACATGTACACGCTGCCCGCGCTTTCGGGATTAGGTTTGTCCCAGCCCAAGGCCCGGAAGCTGCGATTACTAAGGGTTTGGGTAAAGTAAGGCACGGTCATTGGATTCAAAATTCGCTGGTCTCCGTAAACGCCTTTCTGAAGATTCATCTGTAGGAGTGTAGCAATGTCATGGGCGTTACCAAACAGTCCGGCATGCCCCGAAATACCTCCCTGCACTGCCGCCATCTGATCGTGTACTGTTCCCACTAGCAATTGATTTCGGTAGTAGGTATCCTGTTCCGTTGGAGCACACTGCGGATGAGGTAGCCGTTGCAACGGGGTAAAGCCAAGTTGGTGCAGCCCTAATGGCTTATATACATTCTCCGTAACAAATTTATCTAATGGCTGTTTGCTGACCCGTTCAACGATTTTCTGTAGGGTCAGGAAGTTCAGATCGCTATACACATAGGCAGGCTTACCTGCTTCATCGGTTTTTCGAGACATCGGCGATTGAATCACCCATTTCCAAACCGAATCTTTCAGGGCGGGGACACCCCAGAGTGTAGGGGCAATTTGAAGTGTATGGAGGCTGTCTTGTGTAGCTGCGTAATATTGAGCTTTCAACCCTCCGCCTGGTAGTCGGGTGCGATCCCAGGTGGTTGGATAATACGATACCATACCGGATTGGTGCCAGAGCAAGTCCTGAAGGGTGATATTTTGCTTGTTGGTATTCCGTAGCTCGGGCAGATAAAGCGATGCCTTTTGGGTCAGATCAATCTGTTTCCGGTCATATAACACCATCACGGACTGCAAGGTAGCCAGTACTTTCGTAAGGGACGCCAGATCGTATAAAGTCTCATCCGTTACTTTCTCGGCACCCGCGGCATAGGTCAGTGCACCAAAGTTTTTGCTGTATACTACTTTGCCTTTCCGAGCTACCAGAATCTCGCAGCCTGGAACAACATGATTCTTAACTGCACTCTGGGCAATGGCATCGATCTGATTCAATACGGCCGATTTCATCCCGACGCTCTCCGGCGATCCGGCTGACAACCTACCTTCCGGATTGGTTCTCAGGCCCATGCCCACTTTCATATCGCCCGATGTTGAGACGGGTAACATGCCTCGGGCACCCAGTCCGCCAAATAACACCTGGGGGACTACCCGCTGCATATCGTCAAGATCCTGATAGGCACAGACCAGCGCGTCGGCACCGGCAAATTGTGGTAAGCTATAGGGTGATCCAAAGGCTGCAACAATTACTTTGGTTCCGCGCTGTTTCAGGCGGGTGATCAGATCCAGAGAAGGTTTGGTAATCCCGAATCGACGGGCGGCTGATTCGCTCATTCGGTGAAAACTAATGACAACCGTGTTTGCATCACCCACATGAGCTAACATATTCGTGAGGTCTGCTTCCGACAGTGGTTTTTCCGGGAAAGCCACTGTCTGGAAGGGTGCATATTGGTTCAGGGTTTTCTGAAATACATTGCCGGGTTCGGCTCCAATAGCTATCGAGGCCAGCCGCAGGGTATCCAGCCGATTGAGCGGGAGAAGATTGTTCTGATTATCGGCCACCGTTACCGACTGCTCGCAGAGTTCCTGTTTGAGCAATTGAGCTTCGGGAGAATTCAACTCTGCTGATAAACCGCCCAGGTTAATAGGTTTGTAGTGATGAAGGCCAGCCCAATATTTGGCCCTAAGAATCTTTTTGACTTTCTCGTCGATAAACTCCTGCGTAATTACGCCCTGCTGAACAGCATTCAGGATCGTTGCCGCAGCCTCTCGCACATTTTCTGGATAGAGAAGAATATCATTTCCGGCAATTAACGCCTGTAAGTTCACGTCCATTGCTTTGGGTGACCGACTGATGCCGCCCATATTCAACGCATCAGTAAAAACCAGACCCCGGAATCCGAGTTCTTTTTTGAGGAGTTCGGTAACAATCTTTTCGGATAATGTAGCGGCCAGCGCCGGTCTGTTGTCCATTACAGGTACATGCAGATGACCTGTTACTACTCCCATTAAACTATCGGCAATAAGTTTGCGGAATGGATACAGGTCAATTTCGCGCATTTGTTCCGACGACCGGGAAACGGTGGGCAGTGTATGATGCGAGTCGGCGTTAGTGTCGCCGTGGCCGGGGAAGTGCTTGGCAGTAGCAATGACATGGTTTTGCTGTAAACCACGCATGTAGGCTGACGCTTTCAAGGCTACGTTCTCTTTGGCTTCACCGAATGAGCGAACACCAATTACGGGGTTAGCCGGATTGCTATTGATATCGGATACGGGGGCAAAATTGATATGGATACCTAAACGCTGGCACTGACGGCCAATCTCGGCCCCCATTCGATAAATCAACTCGTTGTCCCGAATAGCACCCAGCGACATCTGTTTGGGAAAGTCCATGGCACTATCCAGACGCATGCCCAGACCCCATTCACCATCAATACCAATAAGCAGCGGTACTTTTGATTCAGCCTGGTAGCGATTAGTCAGAATAGCCTGCCGGTAAGGACCGCCTTGAAAAAAGATTAATCCGCCAATGTGATTGTTCTGGATCAGATGATCAATGTACTGGTAGTGATTCTCATGGCGATTTGAAAAGGCCGCGACCATGAAAAATTGCCCTATTTTTTGCTCAGGTGTCAGGCCCTGGAAAACGCTATCTACCCATTGCCGTCCGCTATCGGGAAGCATAAAAACCTCGACAGGTGTAGCGGCTTCCCCATATTTATAGGGCGAAACAACAACAGGAGTCACAACTGGCAATGGTCGTTTGACTTTGGCTTTCGCTTTGTGCGATCTCGCATGAGCATGTCGTGCCCAGTAGCTACGGCCTGGCCTCATTAGACCGAAAGCCGTTAACAAGCTGACGGACAGAAGGCCGACAAGTAAAATTGGTCGTACAGCGATGTTCCGCATGGGCACTCTGAAAGTAAAAAAGTCTAGGTCAGTTAACGGTAGTTTCTGGCAAACCATAAAAATAGCCAAACCCTACCGAAAATTGGCACTCATCATTGAATTATCTAAATTTTAAACGAAATAATGTAGAACAACTGTTATTGCCAACGGATTAATACAAAATTAAAGTTGAAAATTAATTCTTTTTGTCAACCATAATGTATAGGCCATACTGTAATTCAGACGGTTAACACGTTCGCTATATACGGCAAGAACGACACCAACGATTCGTTCTCGCATCTATGACTTAAAAAGTATTGATTGGTTGAGCCTTACCTGTACGGATAGGAAATTAGTAGTTGATTTGGAGGAATAGGTAGGGAGGATAAGTACAAAAATGATGCCGCTGGTAGATAGCAGCCAGTAGAAAGGCGAACGCCCAGGTGTTGACACTCGTTGGGGATGTGCGGAAATCAGCAAGTAAGTGTAAGGAAAATCCTGGTTGGGTAGTGTGCCGAACCGGCAATAACAAAAGGCCGGAAGGGCCAGAGGGAAGAAGCCGATGCCGTAGGCTTTAAAGTAGGGACATGGCGAATCAGGAAGCCCGCCAAACTAGAGGGAGAATGGATAACGTAATGACTAATAAGCTCTGGCTGGGCGTATATGCGACAGAGCCGACAGAAGACGCTCGCTGAACTCAGCTTTTGTAACCTGCACAGCATGTTGCCATCCAATAGTCGATGTTGCTTTTGGTCTGGCTGTTGATGCTGATGCTTTAGCCCGCAATTGTTTCCGGGCCGCAAACATATTGTGTGGGTGCCCCATGCTAAATGCCTGACCGCTGATGCCCACTAGTAAAATGCCGATAACTACTAACGTTTTCATGACCTCTATCTTAATTACACTACAAAGATATATGTTTAGTTTGGTATCTTGCAATACATAGTACTAAATTCTTCAAATTATTTTTGAGTTTAGTGGAGTGGGTGAAATAAGTGAAGTAGTGGAGTAGTGGAGTAGTGGAGTAAGTGAATGGGTATTAATCAACGACTCAACTTAATGCCCTCATTTCACCTACTCCACCACTTCACGAATTATTACTCCACAAGTACCCGTTTCACCGCGCCATCTTCATTTTGGGTAACCGTAATGAAATAGATTCCCTGCGCTTTTTTGCCCAGATCAATCTGTCCCACAAACTCGCCTGAGAAGTCTTTTATCTCTCGTTTAGCCACTTCCTTCCCTTTCGGATTCGTAACAATAATACTTATATCGCCTTTGGTGGGTGCCGTAAAGCGGACGTTCAGTTGGTCGCGGTCAGGATTGTTGGGGTATGCATCTAATCCCCGAATGGTAGAGGGTTTGCCGCCGATATTCCGGGACCAACTCTCAAAAGGTTGAACTAACTGTCGATCAAAATCTCTTGGGAACTCGAATTTGAACCGACGGATTTGATCCGCCATGGAATCGACTCCCCGATGAAGTTCGTAGTTCCAGTTTTGGTTGTCCCACGATTCACGGTTGTTACGGGGTAATTTATTCCGTTGAACATAGATGTCTCCCGGAATACGTTTCATACCTGGGCCAATGCGCTTGCGGGATACAATTCGGTCGCTATCATTATCTTCTACAATGATCGTCATTTGCCGTTTGCGACCATCCTTGCGGGTTGCCTTGAGCGAATCTACTAATTTCATAACCATCTTATCGCGTTGTGGATCGCTCATGCCATCCATGCTATACGTGCGTTCGATTTCCCGAACTTCATCACCATTCCGTTCAATAATTCGGACATTTACTTCATTCGTAGTAGATTTCGGCGATGGCGATACCGCCTTTTGTGCCAGAGCAACACCACTGAAAGTGACTGCCAGAAGCAGGGCCGGTGTGAACCGGGAGACCGCTAAAACTGTTTTTTTCATAGTACAGGATAATTGCAAACGAAGGAACAATAAGTTGTGAAACCAATTGATAGTGGGGGTGTTAAAGTTTGTTAACGCGCCAATGAGTAGGCTACCCCGTTCGTACTTTTACATACCACGCCCAGTTTTTGAATAGATGCAGAACTTGGACGAAGGTTGCATGAGCGAGTAAAAAAATGTCGAGACAACGTATACGCTGGATTGTTGCACTGATGGCCATAGGGTTGCTGGGTCTTGTAGGCCTGCAATTATTCT
Source organism: Spirosoma sp. KCTC 42546 (assembly GCF_006965485.1). Lineage (NCBI taxonomy): Bacteria > Pseudomonadati > Bacteroidota > Cytophagia > Cytophagales > Cytophagaceae > Spirosoma > Spirosoma sp. KCTC 42546. The sequence continues at coordinate 8,102,475 of NZ_CP041360.1, read as the reverse complement.
GGATTGGGAGTGCTTTGCGCTTGCAGAAAGAACAATTCGCCTACAAAGTTACCGATGCGTTGCAGGAGGTAGTTCGGACACTGGAACGGCAGGAAATTGTATACCTGACCAAGCAGCGTATTCAAGCTCGTGAGCAACAGGATCGCCTGATGGCTATTGCCAAAAAAGAAGGAAAGTCAATTCCTAAAGAGTCCATTTATCATGGCATGACTGCTAAGCAAGCCGATCGGTTGGCCGAAGCGAAACAGGAGAATCGAACGCAGGCTATTCCACCGAACTCACGGCAGACAATGACGCTTGGAATGACCCCTGCTGGTGCTGTTGTGGTACAATCGGATGTGCTTCACCCAACGGTTCAGCCACTGTCAGCTGAGCAGTCGGCTGTTGTGGTTGAGTTTTTTCGGCAGCAGGAAGAGTTGATGGCCGTTGGTGACTGGCAGACCCAGCTATTACAACAACAACAGTTCGATCATTGGGTCGAAAATGTGCTCAGTTCCGAGCTACTCCGTATCAATAAGCAGGTCAATGGGGATTCACTCCGACGAGCGGCCAAAAGGCGCCTTCGTCAGTCGCCCCCACAGCGGAAGGCTCTACCGGAAAATACGCTCGGGTCGGTTAAGCCTGGAGTTCCCACCCATCCGGCAAGCATGAGTCAACATCGGGCCGAAGAACAGTCGCACCGGATTAAAGATGTCCTTAAAGGCCTATTGTTATCTGATCGGCCCATTGAAGACCGGGTTAACCGGCTGGCGCTCGACACTCTACTACAGCAGGCACTGGTTGAACGAGGTATCAGCATTCCATTTGCCTATGGAGTTCGAACTCGGCAACAACCCAAATTTCTGTTTACCTCATTGGGTATGGATGCCCGCCAACTCGATGCAGAAGGCTACAAAGCGGCATTGTTTCCCAATAATCTGCTCGAAACCGGGAATTATGTCTATGTTTATTTCCCTACGCAACAGCAGTTCATTTTAAGTCGGCTGGGTTTCACGTTTGGTGCGTCGGTCGTGCTCATTCTGGTTATACTGGCATGTTTTTACATAGCCATTAGCACGATTGTTCGGCAGAGAAAACTAGCCGATATCAAGAATGACTTCATTAATAATATGACCCACGAGTTTAAAACACCCATTTCGACCATCTCGCTGGCCGTTGAAATGGCACAGGAGCAACTGCGGTCGGAAGCCCAGTCAAAGGTTGGGCGGGTGCCAGTTGGGATGGCTTCTGGCGGACAGGGGGGCATGGGTTTCTCCGAACCGCCTGAACAAGTGGACTCGCGGCTGACCCGCTATATGGGCATTATCCGCGATGAGACCCGGCGGCTGGGTTCGCATGTGGAGAAGGTATTGCAGATGGCTTTACTGGACCGGGGTGAAATTAAACTCAACCTATCGCCCGTGAATGTGCACGATGTAATCGAAAAGGTGCTGAACAATCTGGGGTTGCAGATTGAGCAGCGTGGGGGAGAGGTAGACCTGCATTTTGATGCTGATCGGGAAGTGGTTGAGGCCGATGAACTACACCTGACCAATATCGTTTATAATCTGCTGGACAACGCACTAAAATACTCGCCTGAGAGCCCGCACATTACCCTTAGTACACAAAGCCTTCCGGAAGGCGTTAGTATTACGGTTACCGATCAGGGACTGGGCATGTCGAAAGACCAGACGAGCCGCATTTTTGAGAAATTTTACCGAGTGCCAACCGGCAACCGCCACGACGTAAAGGGGTTCGGCTTAGGATTGAGTTATGTGAAAAAGATGATTGATGAACACCACGGCCAGATTATGGTTGAAAGCCACTTGGGCAAAGGCAGTTCATTTGAAGTGATTTTACCTTATAAACAAGAGTTAGTAGTGAAGTAAGGAACTAAGTGGAGTCGTGAAAACGAATGCGCGGACATACTTCACTCAGGTCACGTACTGCACCAATTACTGAAATTATGCCAACCATTCTCCTCGTTGAAGACGACCCGAATCTGGGTCAACTGGTGCAGGAATACCTGACCATGAAAGGCTACCCTACCGACCGCGCCATCAATGGTGATCAGGGATTACAGTTGTTCATGGGGGGTAATTACGACCTCTGCATTTTCGACGTAATGATGCCCAAGAAAGACGGATTCACGTTGGCTAAAGAAGTTCGGATGGGTAACCGCGATGTGCCCATTATATTCCTGACGGCCAAATCCATGCAGGAAGATACGATCCAGGGCTTTAAGGTTGGGGCCGATGACTACATGACTAAGCCATTTAGCATGGAGGAGTTGTTACTTCGCATTCAGGCTATTTTGCGCCGATACCAACGCTCAACCGATTCGGCGGAAACTACTATTTATCAAATCGGCTCGCTTTCCTTCGATTACCCGCATCAATTGCTTTCCCGGAATACCGATGCAACAACCGAGTCGCAACCGCAGAAATTGACCAGTAAGGAGTCTGAATTATTAAAATTGCTGGCACAGAACCTCAATCAGCCCGTCAGTCGTAGTTTTGCACTGAAAATGGTTTGGGGCGACGATTCGTATTTCAACGCCCGAAGCATGGACGTGTACGTGACTAAACTGCGCAAGTATCTCAAAGAAGACCCTACTGTTCAATTGGTGAACGTACACGGGGAAGGATTTAAGTTAATAGTGTAGTGGGTGAAGTGAGTGTAGTAGGTGGAGTGAGCAGAGTAGGTTAAGTAAGGAAAATAAGTGGAGTAGATCGTTCGCAACTATTCCACTCACTTCACCTATTCCACTCACTTCACTTACTCCACTCACTCCACTTACTTCGCTCACTCCACGAAAACCAATGAATATACTACGTCGTCCGCGTCGAAACCGTCAATCGGCGGTTATCCGCGACATGGTGCAGGAGACCCGTTTGTCGGTCACTGATTTTATCCTGCCTGTTTTTATCATGGAAGGCCAGAACGTTCGGTCGGAGGTGGCTTCTATGCCGGGTATCTACCGGCTATCACTGGATCTGCTACTGGATGAAATTCAGGAATGTGTCGATCTGGGTATCAAGACGTTCGATCTGTTTCCGAACCTGCCTGAGTCGAAAAAAGACAAATACGCTACCGAAAGTTATAATCCAGATGGTCTGTATTTACAGGCCGTTCGGGCCATTAAAGATCGCTTCCCGGACGTAATGGTCATGACCGACGTAGCGATGGACCCCTATAGCTCGGATGGACACGATGGCATTGTTGAAAACGGTAAAATTCTGAATGATCCCACACTGGACGTATTGGGGAAAATGGCCCTCGCCCAGGCACAGGCGGGTGCTAATATTATTGGCCCGTCCGACATGATGGATGGGCGCGTGGGCTACCTTCGGCAAGTACTGGATGACGGTGGATTTCACGACGTAGCGATTATGTCCTATGCGGCCAAGTACGCCAGCGCCTTTTACGGCCCTTTCCGAGATGCACTTGATTCGGCACCGAAGTTTGGCGATAAGAAAACGTACCAGATGAACCCTGCCAACAGTCGTGAGGCACTCATTGAAGCACAACTTGATTTTGAAGAGGGTGCCGATTTTTTAATGGTAAAACCCGCACTGGCTTATCTGGATATCATAAAACTTCTGAATGATAACTTCCACCTACCCATTGCCGCCTACAACGTCAGTGGTGAATATGCCATGATAAAAGCGGCTGCGCAAAACGGCTGGCTCGACGGCGAACGCGCTATGATGGAATCGTTGATGGCGATTAAGCGGGCCGGAGCCAATGTAATTTTGACCTATTTTGCAAAAGAAGCCGCCCGCTTATTATGAGTAAACTTCTGATTCGTAACGCTCGGTTAGTAAACGAAGGTCATATTGTTGAGACCGACGTACTGATTGAAAACGGCTTCATCTCCCAAATTAAGTCGGGCTTGTCTGATCGTACTGTTAACCGGATTATTGACGCAACTGGTCAATACCTGTTGCCGGGTGTCATTGATGATCAGGTACATTTTCGGGAACCGGGTCTAACGCATAAAGCCACAATTAAGTCCGAAGCGCGCGCAGCTGTAGCGGGGGGCGTCACCAGTTTTATGGAGATGCCCAACACGGTTCCGAATGCCTTGACGCAGGACTTGTTGGCCGATAAATACGCAATTGCTGCGCAGACATCGCTGGCGAATTACTCATTCTTCATGGGCGCGTCGAATGATAACCTCGACGAAGTGTTGCGCACCGACCCGAAGACTGTTTGCGGCATTAAAGTATTCATGGGTTCCTCAACGGGCAATATGCTGGTTGACAATGAGCAGGTGCTGGATAGTTTGTTTCGGCAAAGTCCCATGCTGATTGCTACCCATTGCGAAGACGAAGCCACCATTCGGGCCAATACCGAACGATACAAAGCGGAATATGGTGACTATGCAACGGCGGATCTTCACCCCTTGATCCGTAATGAGGAAGCCTGCCTGAAATCGTCGTCAATGGCGGTTGAATTGGCGCGTCGGCATAACGCCCGGTTACACATACTACATATTTCGACGGCCGACGAACTCGTTTTGTTCGATAATACCATCCCACTTACCGAGAAGCGAATTACAGCAGAGGTATGCGTGCATCATCTTTGGTTCGACAGCCGGGATTATGCAACCCTGGGCAACCTGATCAAGTGTAATCCGGCTATCAAAGCACCGCATCATAAAGAAGCGCTATTGGCCGCTCTTCTGGACGACCGACTGGACATCATCGCCACCGACCACGCGCCCCATACCTGGGAGGAAAAACAGCAACCGTATTGGCAGTCACCCTCGGGTTTGCCGTTGGTTCAGCATCCGTTGTTACTCATGCTTGATTTTGTGACGCAGGGTAAATTGCCCATCGAAACGGTTGTGCGAAAAATGAGCCATGCTCCAGCCGATTGCTTTCAGATCGACCGCCGAGGCTACGTTCGAGAAGGTTATTGGGCCGACCTGGTTTTGGTAGATATGAACCAGCCATCAACGGTTACGAAGCAAAACGTTCTGTATCAATGTGGTTGGTCACCATTAGAAGGCCATACATTTGGAGCCACCGTAACGCATTCAATTGTGTCGGGTAAGTTGGTTTATGAAAATGGTCAGTTCCTAACGGATCAGCCGGGCGAACGATTATTATTTACCCGATAGCCTGGAAAAAAATTACGCAAAAACCTTGTACAATCAGCGCAGAGACTCTTATCTTTGCAATCCCAAACAGGGAAGCGTACTGCCGAAGTGGTGAAATTGGTAGACACGCACGTTTCAGGGGCGTGTGTCTTTACGGACATGCGAGTTCGAGTCTCGCCTTCGGCACATAAAGAAGCCGCAATCTAATTGGTTGCGGCTTCTTTTGTTTATGAAGTCAATCCACTAAATGCAAAGTAGTCATTGATCCTCTCCTCGGGGAAGGTGTTTCCTTGCTAATTGATGCGGTTACAGGAGCTTATCGGGTGTTATCGGTAATTCCCGAACGCGTTTGCCAGTGGCATTAAAAACGGCGTTGGCAACGGCAGCAGCCACACCAACTATACCTACTTCCCCAATTCCTTTTACCCCCATCTTGTTGATAATCTGATCGTCTTCCCGGATAAAAATAGCGTCCATCGTTCCAATATCCAGGTTAGACGGAACGTGATAATCGGCGAAGGATCGGGTTGCAAAATTGCCCCAGCGCGGATCGACAACGGATTCTTCGGTCAGCGCCATGCCAATTCCCCACACATTTCCACCAATAATTTGCGAGCGGGCTGTTTTCGGATTCAGAATAGTACCAGCTCCCGTCACGGCCAGAAAACGGGTAACCCGAACCATACCCGTCGATATATTTACGGCTACTTCCGCAAAATTGGCGTTAAAGCTGTGAGAAGAGTATTCGTCTACATTTCCCGGTGGCTTGGAATCCACTCGGGTCTGGAAATCGGTGATCTTTTCAGAAATCATCAGTTGTGTAGCCGTTGGTCGGGCAAAAAACTGCTTACCTGATTTAGCAATTAGCTCATCGGTTATTTTTATGCAGGCATCATTAACGGCATTGGCATAACTAGCGGCCCCAACCGAACCCACGGCACCGGCAGCAGGGGGGAGGTCTGAATCGCCAATTAGTACTTTAACGTTCTGGATGGGTAGCACCAGTGCATCGGCCGCCGTTTGAGTCAATATGGTGTAGGTGCCGGTTCCCAGGTCCGCAGCAGCCAGTTCAACGGTGGCTGTAACGTCATTGCCGGAGCGTTTAAGCTTTACGATGGCCGATGTGGGTCGTTGGTGAGCGGGATAGGTACCGCAGGCTACGCCGTAGCCAATCAGATAATTTCCCTGTTGGTTCTGGCGCGGTTCTGCCTTGCGTTTGTCCCAGCCAAAGGCTTTGGCTCCCTCCCGTAAGCATTGAACCGTTGCCCGCGATGACCAGGGTTTACCATCCGATGGGTCACGTGCTGGCTCATTTTTGATGCGAAGCTCGATTGGATCCATTTTTAGCTTATAGGCCAGTTCATCCATCGCCGATTCAAGGGCGAAGCTTCCCGTGGATTTTCCGGGTCCTCGGGTGTAGGTTGGCAGAATCAAATTCATGGGCACCACCCGGTACGTAATGAGCGAGTTGGGTGCATCGTACATGATTTTGGAGCAATCGCCACAGGGTTCCACAAACTCACTGTGGATGGCCGCATGGGTTGTAATTTCATGGGCCAGGGCTGTCAGCTTACCATCTTTGGTAGCTGCCAAACTCACCTTTTGGAAGTTACGCTGCCGCAACCCTACCGAATTAAACATCTGTTGACGGGTTAGGGCCAGTTTGACCGGACGATTAACCTGCTTGGCCGCAACGGCTGTTAGCACCAGATTAGCCCATTGCCCCCCTTTGGAGCCAAAACCACCACCGATGTAGGGCGAAATGATACGTACCTGTTCTGGCTTGAGGTTTAGGGTAGCTGCGGCTGCGCTTTGTGCCCCATTTACGATCTGTGCACTATTGTAGAGGGTAACATGGTCTCCGGTCCATTCGGCAATAGTGGCGTGGGGTTCCAGCGGGTGGTGGTGCTCAATGGGGGTCCCATACACTTCTTCAACTTTATAGTCGGCACTGCTAAGGGCTGCTTTTGCGTCTCCGCGCCTGGCATCCGCCTTCTCTTTGTCTTTGGGTAGTACAGCCTCCTTGGCCAGCTTGTCAAAATCAACTTTGGGTGTTGTCTTTTCATACTCCACGTTTACCAGACGTGTAGCGTGCCGGGCCTGCTCAAAAGTTTCGGCCACAACCAAACCAATATGCTGCCCATAAAACTCTATTTCAGGACTTTGTAGCAGAGCCCCACCGCGCAGGCCACCATCGACCTTAAGCTTTGGGGCATTCTTATGTGTAATAACGGCCAGAACACCGGGTGCTTTTTCGGCAGCAGTCGTATCAATAGTCAGAATTTTTCCGGCGGCAATGGTGCTTTTAAACAGAACGGCATAAGCAAGATTCTTAACCGGGTGATCCGTAGAGTAGTCTGCTTTCCCAGTTACCTTAAGTATCCCGTCGATGCGATTGATGGGAGTGCCGACTAATTTGTTTTTCTGTTGCATGGCTTTTATTGACATTAACCTCAAGCTTTACCTCCGTTCATCGCCATTTGCAGCGCCCGTACAATGCTTCGATTGCCCAACTCCACTTTAAATTTATTGTGTGCCAACGGCTTTGCATCGGCCATTTCGGCATCGGCAGCCAACTTGAAATTCGCTTCGGTCGCTTCTTTACCAATAAGCATTTGCTCCGCCTTCAAGGCCCGCCAGGGTTTGTGGGCCACACCGCCCATGGCAATTCTGGCCTGTACGATCTTGGTTCCACTAGTTTCCAAGGCAGCTGCCACCGAAACTAAGGCAAAGGCATAGGAAGCCCGGTCGCGTACTTTCAGATAGTAGGATTTGTCGGCGAAGTTGTTCCTGGGCAGCTCAACGGCGGTGATCAGTTCGCCGTGATTCAGGTTCGTATCTTTTTCAGGAGTATCGCCCGGCAACCGGTGAAAATCTGCGAATAGGATGACTCTCTCCTGGCCACTGGCATTCCTGACCTTGACAACGGCATCCAGTGCCGCCAGTGCGACCGCCATATCGGATGGATACACCGCAACGCATTTGTCTGACCAACCGAAAATGGCATGCATCCGGTTGATGCCTTCTAGTGCACCACAGCCTGTTCCCGGTTCGCGTTTATTGCAGGGCATGGATACATCATAAAAATACGGACAACGCGTTCGCTGAAGCAGGTTACCTCCATTCGTCGCCATATTACGGATCTGACCGGACGCACCCGCCAGAATGGCCTGTGTTAGTAACGGATAGTTTTGGCGGATCAAAGGGTGATTGGCTGCATCGGTATTTTTTCCCAGCCCGCCAATCGATGCGCCCCCAGTATTAGCTCCGGCCGTTATGGGCTTAATCTCGCTCAAGCCTAGCCTGGTAATGTCGATCAGCTCATTGGGCCGTTCGACATCCTCTTTCATCAGGTCCAGAAGATTGGTCCCGCCAGCAAGGAATTTTGCGTTCAGGTTCCCCGTCAGAAGTTTGGTTGCCGAGGGGAGGTCTTTGGCCGTCGTGTATGTAAAAGGTCTCATAGTATGCTGGTTCAGAGCGATTAGCCTATAATGTGCCAGGTTTGTTCTACGGGTTTTCCACTCTGAACCTCCTGAATGGCGGCAACAATATTTGGGTAAGCCCCACAGCGGCATATGTTCCCAGACATCCGCTCCCGAATTTCCTCGGTTGATAACTGAAGCGGGGCCGCCTTTTTACGGATGGTTTCCGATACATAACTTAGCTCGCCGTTTCTGGCCTCCTCTAATAGCGCCACCGCCGAGCAGATTTGTCCAGGTGTACAGAACCCACATTGAAATCCGTCATGTTTAAGGAATGCTTCCTGCACTGGATGAAGCCGAACGGTTGGTGATGCGGCATTCCGACTGTCATTCCCCTGGGCGATTCCTTCAATCGTTTTAACCGTTTTGCCTTCGCAGGCTGCGGCCAGGGTCAGGCAGGATAATACCCGTCGTCCGTCTACGATCACGGTGCAGGCACCGCATTGCCCGTGGTCGCAGCCTTTTTTGGAGCCAGTCAGTTCCAGCCTTTCCCGTAACGTGTCTAGTAGGGTCATTCTGGAATCAACCATCAGCTTACGAGCGGTACCGTTGACCTTGAACGATATAGTTACACCGTTTTCGATAGTTGTGGGAGAGAGTTCGGCTGGTAACGGTGCGCTCAGTGGTCTGATTAGTACTTGCTCTGCAACCGCTGACTGCGCAGCCAGGATTCCCCCGCTAGCCAGGGTTATTAACTTCAGGAAATGACGTCTGTTGACACCTGTATCGAGAATTTCGGCCAGATCTTCCGGCATCAACTCTTCGAATAGTTTCTTTTCATCCTCTGTCAATTGAGGTGTTTCGTTTTCGTCCTGCATGCAATTGGTCGGAGAATACGGGTTTAAGAATTAAACGATTTCGGAGGCTAGTTGTAAGGCGGTAGGATCATCTAACTTAACCGTTCTCGGATGGGATTGTTCGGCAAATAGCGTTACTCTTATCTACTGAAAACGTATGTATAACCTCATGCGACTAGATGGAGTTGGCAAGCGCTTAGACCACAGGTTTTACAAACATCAGATTCCTGGTAATCAGAAAACGCGAATGGATTGATAGGCTATCAATCCATTCGCGTTTTCTGATGGTTTCTGAAAATTTACCTGCTAGCTAATCAATGCACGCTTTTTTGTGACTAAGTCTTAGGGCGTTAACTTAAAACCCCTTGCTCTCCTAATCCTAATGTAGTAACCAAATCAAGAGGGCCAGAAAAGGGACCTGAAGAGCCAACTTTTAATGTGGCTAGTGCCGCTCCAAATTCGCCGGCCTCCTGCACGTGGCTACCCTTAACGCGTTTCAGTAAATAACCTGCCATATAGGTATCGCCACAGCCAGTGGCATCCACTACAGCCCTAGGCTTGAACGCTGGAATTTCATAAAAGATACCTCCTGTATAAATGAGAGACCCTTTACTCCCGAGCGTGATAATTACCTCGCGCACGCCCAGATCGGCCAGATACATAGCTCCCTCCCTCGTATTCTTTCGGCCCGTAACAAGTTCCATTTCAAATTCATTGGCCTTTAAAATACTGACATACGGAAGGATTTTCTTTTTGGCGGGCCAGTCCTGATAGACTACTTTTTTATTCCAGACACGCCGTAAGTAGCCTTGTATATCTAACGATACCAGCCCATTTTTTGATAAATCCTGAATTAGCTTGACCGGAATATCATCGGCAAGCAGTGGTCCCAGATGAAATACCTTGGCACGCAATTCGGGCATTTGCGAAACACTGAAGGGAGAGGCCTTTCGTAGTACCTGTTGCTCGCGGTAATCCTGGTCGTCGCCATAACTGTTTTGAAAATAAACAGTGTGCGTACTTGGTAAGGTGTAAATATCAACGCCCTCCGCCCGCAGATCATCAACAATATGATGTTCCTGCAAGGCAAGCGCCGTGACTAGCTTATACTCGATATCCGCCTGTAAAAGCGTTTTAGAAAAATAAAAAGAAGTTCCGCCCGGCATATAGGTCACCGAATGCGGAGTGACGACTTTGTCCAGTGATATATGGCCAATTGTGCAGATGTCGATCATAATTGATGTCTAGCCTTTTTTGACAGACTACGTTTGAGTGTTGATACTATTACTGTTATCCAGTACCGCGAGCTACTAGGGTAAGGGGTGTCGACCTCTATAAACGAATGAAATTGGTCAACGCTCGCAATAATTTCATATAATGAATTGCTTTAATCACATAGTTTAAACATTTGATTAAAACAGTTGACAAATATAAATAAGCATCCGTATCTTTACACAACAAAACCCAGTAATGATGCAAATGGTTAGTTCAACTGAAGAGAAAATTAAAGAAGCAGCCCGAAAAGTATTCCTGGAAAAAGGCTTTACTGGAGCTACAACCCGCGATATTTCCAAGGAGGCTGGGCTGAACTGTGCCTTGATGAATTACTATTTCCGTAGTAAAGAAAAATTGTTCGCGTTTGTTTTCGAGGAAATGCTTCAACTCTTCTTTCAAGGCATGATAACAGTGCTCAATAAGCCTATTAGTCTGAAAGAGAAAATTATTGAATTAATAGAACACGATTTTCAGACGTTCAAGCAGAATCCGAGCCTGTGCATCTTTATCCTGAATGAGTTACACCGGGACCCAGATCAGTTAATAAACCTTATACAGACGGCTAAAACCCAGGCGGCTTTACTCTTTGAGCAGCAGCTAAACGAAGCGATTCGTCAAGGCATCGTGCGTCCCGTTAAAATGCAACATGTGTTGAGCCTTTTACTGTCGAACACGCAGTTTATTTTTCTGGGCAAAGCCATTACGATGAGTACCTGGCAAATGGATGAAGAGGCATTTAATACCTATGCTGATGATCATAAACGGTTTATTACGGAGATGATTATTAACTTTTTATTCATCGCTGAACCAATGCCTGAATCTATAAGTGACATTGAATTACAGCAGGTTAACTAACAAGTAATGGACACAACCTGTTATTGGATAAAGGCTATAATCAATGCATAAACTAATTGCTACCGGCCTGGGCATTGGCTATATCCGGAAAGGCGGAGGCACGGTAGCCGCAGTTGTGTGTTGCGGTGTCTGGTATCTGGCCTGGCCTGCTATGGCGCAGGCCAGTGGCGCTCCGATTCTCGTTCCGTTACTAGTCACTGGCTTGATTACGGTAATTGGAATTTGGTCGGCAAATGTAGTTGAAGCGGAGTGGGGTAAAGACAGCTACCGGGTTGTTATTGACGAAGTCGCTGGTATGTGTCTGAGTTTGTTGTTTATCCCGATTAACGAAAAGACCCTGCTGGCAGGACTTTTTTTATTTCGTCTGTTTGATATAGCCAAGCCCTTCGGTATTCGAAAGCTGGAAAAATTGAGTGGAGGCTGGGGCGTTATGCTGGATGATCTGCTCGCCGGTCTTTATGCGAACATAGTGTTACAGGTTGCTCTGGGTTTGGGTATTTTATAAATCGAATGCAAACATTTATTAAAGTTCAGGCTACATCCCTTATGGCTACAGGGGTCGACTTTTTGACGACTATTCTGTGTGTGCGTCTGTGGCACTTCTGGTATTTATCGGGTAGTGTAAGCGGGGCAATTGGTGGTGGGCTTGTCAGTTTTATTATTTCAAAAAAGTGGACGTTTGCCAATAGTAATCAGCCCGTTGCCTCACAGTTCAGTCGGTTTGTCCTTGTGTGGCTCGGCAATGCAGGCGCTAATGCAACCGGACTTTTCGTCGCCACTCATTTCCTGGGTGTCCAGTATCTGGTAGCCAAAACTATCGTAGGTATACTGGTTGGCGTCAGTTACAATTATTTTTTACAGAAAGACTTCGTCTTCACCATGTCATGAATCATTTATACCGTTGCGCACCATACCGTATAGTCTCGCTCCTGTGCGGCTTATTGTTGCTTATTTCTGGTTTGAGCCGCGCACAGACAACTACTGTTACTGGAACCATTATCGACGGGGCTTCCAACCAGCCCTTGCCGTTTGCCAACATTATTTTTGTAGGCACCACAATTGGTACGACCAGTAATGAACGAGGGACTTATACGTTAACGGCAAACGGAAACTTTATGCAAGTTTCCGTTTCATTTCTTGGCTATAAATCAATCGTCAGATCAATTAAACCTGGCTCAGCACAGCAGGTAAACCTTCGGCTGGAGCCGGATTCCCAGCTTTTGAATGAAGTTGTCATTCGAAAAAGCAAGCAGGAACGGTATCGGAATAAAAATAATCCGGCTGTTGAACTGATCCGAAATGTAATCAGCCACAAAGAACAAAATCAGATCGGGCATTACGAGTATGCGGCCTATGAAGAATACGATAAACTTCAGTTTTCGCTTAGTAGTTTATCTACCAAAGTAGCAGAACGGAAAATCTTTCAGAAATACCGCTTTCTACTGAACAATCGGGACACGACTACGTTGCCGGGGAAATCCCTGTTGCCCGTTTATCTGGAAGAAAAGGTATCCGATACGTATTATCGTAAAAATCCAGAGAAGGAAAAAACCATTATTAAGGCGAAAAAACGGGTCGATTTTGGCCAGTATTTCGACAGCAATGGCCTTAGTCTTTACCTGAATCGGATGTATTCAAAGGTCGATATTTATTCGAATTCGATCTTTTTGATGACCAACCAGTTCCTCAGCCCCATTGCCAGTAGTGCCCCAACCTTCTATCAGTATTATCTGGCCGATACACTTGTGGTTGGTACGACAAAGCTGGTCGGCTTGAACTTTGTGCCCCGTAATGGGACCGACATGCTGTTTGAAGGGAAAATGTACGTGACCCTGGATAGTAATTATGCGGTTCAGAAAATAGATCTAACGGTAAACCCCAAAATTAACCTGAACTGGGTTCGCGATCTACGGATTCGACTGCAATTTGATCAGCATACAGACGGGAAATACTTCCTGAGTAAGAGTGATTTACTGGCCGATTTTGGCATTAGCAAAGGAAAAGGCGGGGGTATCTTCGGTGAGAGAACCTTGTCGTATCGGAACTATATAACGAACGAAGCACACCCTGATGATTTTTATACGGGTCCACCACAGGTCGTAGAAGCTGATGCGGCCACAAAAACTGACCTGTTCTGGAAAGAAAACCGCCATGATACGCTCTCTGCCTCCGAGTCGAAGGTGTATGCCAATATTGATAGTTTGAAACAAATGCCCTCGTTCAGGCGCACGATGGGTACGTTGACATTCTTATTGGCGGGTTACAAATCATTCAATGCGTTTGAAGTAGGTCCGGCCAATACATTCTATAGTTTCAATCCGGTTGAGGGGTTTCGGCTCCGGTTGGGCGGACGTACCACACCTGAGTTAAGCAAACGCTACTATGCCGAAACCTATGCGGCTTATGGGTTTAAAGACCAGCGCTGGAAGTATTTTCTGAGTGGAACGTATTCTATTAACAATAAGACTATTTACCAGTTTCCGCAAAATTACGTTCGGGCCAGTTTTCAGCGCGATACGAAGATTCCAGGTCAGGAACTTCAATTTGTGCAGGAGGATAATTTTCTACTGTCGTTCAAACGGGGTGTTAATGATAAATGGCTCTATAACGATACCTGGCGGATTGACTACGTTCATGAATTTGAGAACCACTTTTCTTATACGATTGGCTTCAAAAACTGGCAGCAGTCACCAGCTGGGGCACTCCAGTTTAAGCGAATTGATGAGAGCGATGCTGCACCGTCTCATACGCTAACAACGTCTGAGTTTTCAGTAGAAACGCGTTGGGCGCCTAATGAGCAATTCTATCAGGGTAAGATTTACCGTGTGCCGATTGTGGGCCGCTATCCGGTATACACACTCCGCTTTGCCGCTGGCGTACAGGGCTTACTGGGTAGCCAATACAACTATCAGAATTTAATGGGGAGCATTAGCAAGCGCTTTTTGTTATCCCAGTTGGGGTATTCAAATGTAACGTTGCAGGGTGGCTATATTTTCGGGCAAGTCCCTTTCCCTCTGTTGACAATTCACCGGGCTAACCAAACGTATGCGTATCAACTGAATTCGTATAACCTGATGAATTTTCTGGAATTCGTTAGCGACCACTATGCCAGCCTGAGTATTGACCACTCATTCAATGGATTTTTCTTTAATAAAATCCCCTTGTTTAAAAAACTGAAATGGCGGGAAGCCGTTTCGTTTAAAGCGCTCTATGGTGGTTTACGGAGTCAGAATGACCCTCAACAGAATCCATCGCTGTACGAATTCCCAACGGATGCGTCGGGGGTACCGTACACGTACACGTTAAACAAAACACCCTACATTGAAGCCAGTGCAGGTGTTGCCAACGTATTTAAGTTTTTCCGGGTCGACCTGGTTAAACGACTCAATTACTTAGATCATCCAAATGTGTCTCAATGGGGTATACGCGCCCGGGCCACATTTGATTTTTAACTTATGACGCCTACTCACTATGCAACAGGCACTTTCGTTTCGCACAAAAATTCAATTCGGGATTTATACGGTCATCAATCCCATCGTTAGATTACTAATTCGGTTAGGGCTAACACCAAACATGATCACAACCATTGGTCTGGTGTTAAACATAGGCGTAGCGGGTATCTTCATTCTGGGGGCTCAGCAAGGCAACCGGGGCGATTTAAGCTATGTTGGCTGGGCCGGAGCGCTGGTACTGTTTGCCGGTTTATTTGATATGCTGGATGGACAGGTAGCGCGTCTGGGTAAGATGAGTTCGCTATATGGTGCGCTTTTCGATTCGGTACTGGATCGTTATAGTGAACTGATCATGTTTCTGGGTATTTGTTATTACCTGATTGCCCAGCATTACTTTTTGGGTTCGTTGTTTGCATTTATTGCGCTGATCGGTTCCATGATGGTCAGCTACATTCGCGCCCGGGCCGAGGGCTTAGGCATCGAGTGCAAAGGCGGTCTTATGCAGCGCCCCGAACGGGTCATAACCATTGGCGTGTCGGCGCTGGCATGCGGCTGTCTGGCCCCTCTACTCGGGCCTGACTTTAAAGTATATGTGCCGGGAATTCCTGTGCATGTTTTTGAAACGATGTCCATTTTTACGCTACCCTTAACGCTCATGGCGTTTATGACGAATATAACGGCCTATAAGCGGTTGACGGATTCCCAAAAAGCACTTACGCAAAAAGAAAAGTCAGCCTCTTTGCCGGGTGGTGCTCTGGTTTTGGTGCTCTTACTCCTGGCTCCTTCGTTTAGCCAGTCGGCAGTTCCGAAGAAGTTGACGTCTGACCACGATCAGCCAATAACCAGCTTTCCGGTACCTAAAAATATTCCTAACCAGTTGTTTTACCTTCAGCGAGACCCGAATTCAAATACGATTATCTGTGCGCTGAATGTAAAAAATGGCCAGTTGGATAAGCAGGACCCCGTTCATGTTTTCTGGATTCGCTATACCGAAGAAAGTCAGCAGAAGGAGCTTTCGTACATTCAACGTACGTTTGCGTATGGGATCAAAGCGCGGGCGCTCTCAAACCAGGAGTATGAACTGAACTTTGTATCCTATAAAAAACTCCCTTTACGATTGGCTAAATCGGAACGGGATGCAGGCTACTACGTCTACGCGAACGTGAATCAGAAAAAGGTAATTCTAAGACGCCTTTATCTGCATATAGAAGGCGGGACCATGTGGAAGCCGAATGTAAAGTATATTCAGGTTGAAGGGATCAATGCGTCTACGGGAGAGAGTACTGTTGAACGTATTATGGTCTAGTACCGTGTTTAGTAATAAAATGACACCTACTTCCTCAATTACCAGCCCATCTCGTTACAAACAGATTCTAACACTAAGTATCGTCTCACTGGGTTATCTGCTGCTATCCTTTATACTGGTTGGCTTTAAGTCAGATCAGTTGGTGTTGGTTGGGCTAGTGAATGCGCTATTCTTTGCTTCCGACCAGAGCCGTAAGTTTCTAATCGGGTTTTCAATCTTCATTGTGTACTGGATCATTTTCGACTACATGAAAGCGTTTCCAAACTACCAATACAATGATGTACACATCAAATCCCTGTATTTACTTGAGAAGAGCCTGTTTGGTATTCCCGTAGACTCCTCAGTGCTAACGCCCAATGAGTACTGGCTGGCCCACCGAACAACATTTTTTAACGTACTGACCGGGCTGTTTTATGTAAGCTGGATTCCTGTTCCTCTGCTGTTCGCTACCTACCTTTTCATCAAAAATCGACCAGCGTTCTTTCCCCTGGCGCTGACGTTTGTGCTGGTTAATCTGCTTGGCTTTATTATCTACTATCTATATCCCGCTGCTCCACCCTGGTACGTACAGCTGTATGGCTTTACTTTTCATCCGCACACACCTGGAAACACCGCTGGCTTAGCCAATTTTGATCAGTATTTTGGTATTTCACTCTTCAGTGGTATTTATGCCAAAAGCTCGAATGTGTTTGCGGCTATGCCTTCGCTTCATTCGTCGTATCCCGTGATTGTTTTGTACTACGGCATAAAAAATAAGCTGGGACTGGTCAATCTATTTTTTGCGGTTGTGATGGTGGGTATCTGGTTTTCTGCCGTTTATACAAGCCATCATTATGTACTGGATGTTATGGCGGGCATTACCTGCGCTGTGATCGGCATTACGCTTTTTAATCAAGTATATAAAACGCGCTGGCTAACGGGTTTTATTCAGCGAATGACCGCGTTAACGGCTTAGCAACAGGTTGCGCTATAAATGTTACTGGGGTTCGTAGTCATGAACCACTTTATCAGTTTCTATAAACAGGAAGGGGCAAATCGACTCGATTTGCCCCTTCCTGTTTATATCCACGGGCTGAAGCCTGTATTTCAATTCTATCCACATTTGCGCGGGCTGAAGCCCGTGGGTACAACTAGGCTTAAGCCGTTGCGCCTTCTTTCAGCCGCTCGGCGTTTTCAGCGATGCGGAGTTGCTCGATAAATTCACCGATACCACCGTCCATAACGGCAGGGAGATTATATACTGTAAGACCAATGCGATGGTCGGTAACGCGACTTTGGGGGTAATTATAGGTCCGGATTTTATCGGAACGGTCGCCACTACCTACCATCGTTTTGCGCTGCGAAGCAATGGCATCATTGTGTTTCTGTAACTCGATTTCGTACAGGCGGGAACGTAATACCGTTAAGGCTTTATCGAAATTTTTCAACTGCGATCGTTCGTCCTGACACTGAACCACCAGACCCGTTGGAATGTGGGTCAAACGAACCGCTGAATAGGTCGTGTTAACCGACTGACCACCCGCCCCCGATGAACAGAACGTGTCCTTGCGAATGTCGTTCATGTTAATGTCAACGTCTACCTCTTCGGCTTCGGGAAGTACGGCTACGCTGGCGGCTGACGTGTGAATCCGGCCCTGGGTTTCGGTTGCGGGTACGCGTTGCACACGGTGAACTCCCGATTCAAACTTGAGCTTGCCGTATACATCTTCCCCTTCTACTTCGGTGATAATTTCTTTATAACCACCTGATGTACCCTCTGTATAATCGACGAGAGACATTTTCCAGCCCATTTTCTCGCAGAAGCGTTGGTACATCCGGAAAATATCGCCCGCAAAAATGGCGGCCTCATCGCCCCCGGTCCCCCCGCGAATTTCGAGGATAACGTTTTTACTATCGTTGGGGTCTTTGGGCATCAGCATTTCCTTAAGCGTTTCCTCCAGCGTATCCCGACGAGGCACTAGCTCGTCTAACTCGCCTTTGGCCATTTCCCGGAAATCTTCGTCCTTCTCGGTTGCGATGATTTGCTTGGCATTTTCAATTTCTTCGAGCAGTTGGGTGTACGCCTGGTACTGCACAACAATCTTTTCTAAATCCTTATATTCTTTACTTAGCTTCATGAAGCGCTTCTGGTCCGAAACGGCCTCGGGCTGCACAATTTGTTGAGCTACTTCGTTGAAGCGTTCACGAATGGCTTCTAACTGGTCAAGCATGAGTTATAACTTTATTTGTCGTTCCAATGGAATGACAAGACGATGTGACAATTAAGAAATACAAAATTACGAAAATCCCGTGGTCTGGCATCCCGGCAATTCAGCTTTGTATTGCGTAATTGCAACCAAGCCGACGCCAGGATGGTTTTCCTGATAAATGACGAAACGTAACCGCATTAAGTTCCTGTTATATGATACGCTCCTTGCTTCTGTTTTCTCTGTTAACCAGCTTTTTAGGGGCCTGTAATCCCGAACGGGTGCATTATACCAGTGAGCTAAAGGCAGAAATGGCCGACTCGAAGATTAAACGGATTACGAATGCTGACCTCATTGAAACTGTTGATAATCTTGGCACGAAAGTCAGTGTCGCAGTTGAAAAAGAGCTAACCACTCAACTCCAGAAAACGACAAATCCTGCTGAACGAGCCAAACTCTGTCAGCTACAAAATCTGCCTCGTACAAAAGCTATTGCCGAAAACTATGCACTGGATATCCGCTTACTAGGCGAAGCTGATATCCAGAATAAAGGGTTAAGCACTAAAGAGCGGGAAATCCTGGATGCTTATCTGTACGGCACCAAACAGAAAATGGTATCTAGTTCTAACATTCAGAAAATCACGGATACAACATTCGTGTACAATGTACCTGTTGCGGTCAATAGCCTGATTTGTGCAGCCTGTTTTAGCAATCAGGAGACACCCTTTGCGGTTTGGCACCTGGGTTTTAAGAAACGGGAAGTGGTTCGGCGGATGAGCGATACCAAGAAAAAGAAACAATCCTAGTAATTGGCGTTGACTGGCGAGCCCAAACTGCTGGCATTGGCCCACTCAATTAGTTGCCGTGCTGTTTCTGGTGGGTTATCTTCCTTAATGTCTATTGAGTGAATACGGTCAGCATCGCGCAGAGACAGCCCGTGCAGGTAGGCTTTATCGTAATAATCCAGTGTCAAATCAGCAACGGTAGCATAATCCTGACGGGCTAGTGCATCCAGCGCGTCTTTCGTCACTTTTCCGCCGAGTCGTTTCCGAATCCGTTCGGTTGCGGTAAAGAGGGTCGCTGGGTCGATTCCGGCGTATTCGGCTACTAGTCGCTGAATACGGATTTCTTTGGGAAGGTCGATAAAGGCTACAGGGGCAACCCTCATTTGTTGCCAGAGTGGCATTGGAATAAAGCAGGAGCCTATACTTCTACTTTCGTCTTCGAGCCATACTCGGCGGGAGGATGATTCGGGGAACTGGTCAAGTTGTCGCCACTTCGTAAACAGCTGATTTTCGAATTGCTCCGTGGCAGGTTGCGGTAACTGGCCGATGGCACCATAGGTCGACCCTTTATGGTGCGCCAGTCCTTCAAGATCAATGACCAGCTCTCCTTGTCGGGCCAGTTCTTTTAGTATATCCGTTTTGCCACTCCCTGTTTTTCCGCCCAGAATTATCAGATTTCGGGGTTCTGAAAAAGCCGCCAGAACAGCGTTACGATACGCTTTGTAGCCGCCGATAAGTGTGGAAGCCGTCAGGCCAGCCGTATCTAACAACCACGCGAAGGAGCCACTACGCATACCACCCCGCCAGCAATGTACAAGTACTTCTTTAGTTGCGGGATTGAGTTTTTTCGATTGTTTAACAAAATCGGCAAGTTTTGGCCCGACCAAACTAAGACCAAGTAGCACAGCCGCATCTTTCCCCGCGTTCTTATACTTCGTGCCGACCAGCGCCCGTTCCTCATTATCAAACAGTGGAATGCTGATGGCACCCGGAATATGCGCATGGTCATACTCCCCCGGCGACCGAACGTCAATAACGGGTAGGTCCTGGGCTTTGTCTAAAAAAGCATCAACGGATAACTTATGAATCATTCTGGTCGGACCGCCGACGCGGCCGATAGTTAGCAAATTTATAGATTTACAGGATTTTGTTATTTATTCGTTTCTGTTGGAAGCAAAATCAGATAAATCCTTTAATCAGTGTAATCCCGGTTCAGACAGCGTAAATACATCTGAATCGTATTCTCTAATCCAAAGTAAAGCGCATCGCAAATAAGCGCATGGCCAATGGAAACTTCTTCCAGCCCAGGCACTTGCTCGTTGAAATAACGCAGATTTTCTAAACTCAGGTCGTGGCCAGCGTTCAGGCCCAGACCTAGTTCGTTCGCTCGTTTGGCCGCCCGAACAAACGGAGCCACCGCAGCTTCTCGATTCTCGGCATAGTGCGTTGCGTAGGGTTCTGTATATAACTCGATTCGGTCGGTACCAACGGCTTTGGCACCTTCCACCATACGTTCGTCGGCATCAACGAAAATAGACACGCGAATGCCATCGGCTTTGAAGGTGTCAATTAACTGACGGAGGTGATCGGCATGGCGAATGGTATCCCAACCGGCATTGGAGGTAATGGCATCGGGAGCGTCGGGTACGAGTGTTACCTGAGCAGGCTTCACCCGCTTTACCAGTTCGATGAACCGATCATCGGGATTTCCTTCAATATTGAATTCAGTTGTAACAACGTCGTGAAGATCCAGAACGTCCTGATAGCGGATATGCCGCTCATCGGGACGGGGGTGAACCGTAATGCCCTGTGCTCCGAACCGTTCGCAGTCGAGAGCCACCTGTACCAGATTTGGATTATTTCCACCCCGTGCATTCCGGATGGTAGCAATTTTGTTGATATTAACGCTTAAACGAGTCATCAGCTAATGAAAAATGAGTAATGTACAATGAACAATGACTGGTTTCTTAACTTTGCCAAACCGATGATGGTTCATGGTGCTACGACCAATAAACCATTATCAATTTTACATTCTACATTATTCATTACGACAATGGCATTAAAAGCACAAATTGACGCCGATATAAAACAGGCTATGCTGGCTAAAGATCAGGACAAACTTCGCGCGTTACGAGCCGTGAAGTCCATGATCCTGCTCGAAGAAACCAAAGAAGGTCAAACCGGCGAACTAAAACCCGAAGACGAAACTAAAATTCTGACCAAAGCGGTAAAGCAGCGGAAAGACTCTGCCGACATCTATCGCCAACAGAATCGCCCTGATTTGCTGGCTGTAGAAGAAGCGGAGATTGCGGTTATTGAGCAGTATCTGCCCAAGCAGCTTTCCGAATCCGAACTGAAAGAAAAACTACAGGCTATCATTATCCGCCTTGGTGCCTCCGTGCCATCGGATATGGGTAAAGTAATGGGCGTAGCAACTAAAGAACTAGCTGGCCAGACTGATGGAAAAGCCATTTCGGCCATGGTGAAGGTATTGTTACAATGAGCGAAAGAGAGAATGAGTGAAAGAGCGGATTGCTGATGCAAGCTCTTTGCGCTCTTTCATTCTTTCACTCATTCACTCATTAAAAATTTGAACACCCTCGACTTGCTCATGATCATCCCCCTTGCCTGGGGCGTTTTTAACGGCTATCGCAAAGGCCTCCTGGTGGAGATCGTAGCCGTTATTGCCTTTGTGGTAGCCATGATTGTCGGGTTTAAATTTCTGGCTTTTGGTATTGACTTGCTCAGTCCCTACATCAGCCGCGAATTGGCCCGGAAAATCCTGCCATGGCTAGGCTTTTCGGTGATCTTCTTCCCAACTGTATTGATGATCAATCAGATGGGGTTGGCCATCCGACGGTCGCTTAAGTATTCTGTACTGGGAACATTTGATAGTGTAGCAGGAGCCGCTGTAGGTCTTTTTACATGGGTCTTTGGAATTAGTGTTATCCTTTGGTTGTTAAGCCATATGGGCGTAAAAATGCCCGCTCGCCAGGCAGAAACGGCATTCTTGTATCCTTACATACGGCCTATTGCGCCCAAAGTGATGGATAAAGCAGCCGTTTGGGTACCGAAAGGGCTCGAAGCCGGAAAAAAATGGCGGGCAGAAAATGTAAAGAGCGAAAGAGTAAAAGAGTGAAAGAGTGGTTTTTCTGCTTTCGCTCTTTTGCTATTCACTCTTTCGCTCTTTGAATCATGAAACAAGACATCCGTAAACTGACTGCGGTTCAGTTAAAAGACTGGTTTACTCAAAACGGCGAACAAGGGTTCCGAGCCAAACAGGTCCATGAATGGCTTTGGAAAAAATCGGCACTTTCGTTTGAGCAGATGACGAATCTGTCGCTGCCAACGCGCGAGTTGCTGAATACAAACTTTGAGATTCGTCCATTAACTGTCGATCAGCAGCAGCGCAGCAACGACGGTACGATTAAATCCTCATTTCGACTTTTTGATGGCAATCTGGTAGAAGGCGTTCTGATTCCATCGCTGCGCCATGACGACCGTGACGACGGACCGACAGCCCGAATGACTGCCTGTGTATCAAGTCAGGTGGGTTGTTCGCTGACCTGTAAGTTCTGCGCAACGGGCTACATGGATCGCAAGCGGAATCTCGACGCTGCTGAAATCTACGACCAGGTGGTAGCCATCGACCGGCAGGCGAAGGATAATTACGATGTTCCCCTCTCCAACATTGTGTACATGGGCATGGGTGAGCCGCTATTGAATTATAAAAACGTACTGGAATCCGTGGACCGTATTACGTCGGCTGATGGATTGGGTATGTCGCCGAAGCGGATTACGGTGTCAACGGCGGGTATTGCTAAAATGATTCGGCAACTTGGCGACGATGCCGTGAAGTTCAATCTTGCGCTTTCGCTCCATGCCGCCAATGATCAGAAGCGGGATCAGATTATGCCCATCAACGAGAGTAATACGCTGGAGGCTTTGGGCGATGCACTGGGTTATTTCTACAAGAAAACGGGAACCCGTATTACGTTCGAGTATATCCTCTTTTATAATTTCAACGATACCTTGCAGGACGCCCAGGAACTCTGGAAATTCACAAAGCGCGTTCCGGCTAAGATCAATATTATTGAATACAACCCGATTGCCGAGGCTAATTTTAAAAATACCGATCCCCAGACACTAGATAAATTCGCAGGCTTTTTAGAAACTAAAGGCGTAACGGTAAATGTGCGTCGGAGTCGTGGCAAAGATATTGATGCGGCCTGTGGTCAACTAGCGGGGAAGAAGTAGAGCTGCCTACTTGCGGCTCTACTTAACAATTTGGTAATACTGCTCTCCTAAGTTTGTCTTACTTTTGTGGCAATCATTGGCTTACGGACCCACTGTTTGCCTGTACACAGAAGACACCCACTCATGTTTGGATTAGAAACGGATGTTTTTATCCTCCTCTTCATCAGCTTATTTGCTGCTTGTGCTTTTGAATTTGTAAATGGTTTCCATGATACAGCCAACGCTGTAGCAACCGTCATTTATACCAATTCGCTGAAACCCACTGTTGCCGTTGTCTGGTCCGGTATTTGCAATTTCACTGGCGTATTGCTGGGTGGTATTGGCGTTGCAATGGGTATTGTAAACCTGCTACCTGTTGAATTACTGGTTGATCAGAACGTGTATCATAGCGTGGCTATGGTGCTGGCCTTGCTACTGAGCGCTATTATCTGGAATTTAGGAACGTGGTATTTTGGTATTCCCAGTTCAAGCTCGCATACACTCATTGGTTCCATCCTAGGCGTTGGCCTTGCTTTCTCAACCTTGCCTGAAAATACAGCCGGAGCCGCTGTTAACTGGGACAAAGCCATCGAAACCGGCGAAGCCTTATTACTATCGCCATTGCTGGGTTTCAGTCTCGCCATCGTATTGATGTTTGTACTTCGCCGGTTAGTGGCCGAGGACGTGAAAGCACAGCTTTTTAAAGAGCCTAAGAAAAACAGCGAACCACCTACCTGGATTCGGGCTGTATTGATTGCTACCTGTTCTTTAGTGAGTTTTTTCCACGGTAGTAATGATGGACAGAAAGGGGTTGGTTTGATTATGCTTATCCTGATTGGGATTGTGCCTTACCACTTTGCCATTAAATCCGACCTCGATCCAAGGTTGATGCAGACGAACATCACGGGTATCGAGCAAACCATTGCAGTGCTGGATTCCAATCAGCTTTCGCCCATTAACCGGGATCGGCTGGCACAAACCCGTATTGAACTGACTGAATTAAAGCTGCTAATAAACGGAGCACTTGTTGATAAGAAAATTCCGAACGAAAAACGTCTGGATGTCCGGAAGGATTTGCTGTTGATTAACAGCAATATGAAAAAAATTACGGCCGACGAAGGTGCCAACGTAAGTGCAAGCCAAATGGCGACTTTGAACAAAAGCCTTGGTGAAGAAAGTGGTTTGCGTCGGTTTACGGACTATGCACCGTTCTGGGTTATCCTGATGATTGCGCTTTCATTAGGCCTGGGTACCATGATTGGCTGGCGCCGGATTGTGGTAACGGTGGGTGAAAAAATTGGTAAGCAGCACCTGACTTACGCCCAGGGTGCATCTGCCGAATTAGTGGCTGCAACAATGATTGGAGTTGGCACTTGGTTGAAGTTGCC
This sequence comes from Spirosoma sp. KCTC 42546, assembly GCF_006965485.1. Classification (NCBI taxonomy): domain Bacteria; kingdom Pseudomonadati; phylum Bacteroidota; class Cytophagia; order Cytophagales; family Cytophagaceae; genus Spirosoma; species Spirosoma sp. KCTC 42546. The sequence continues at coordinate 8,077,627 of NZ_CP041360.1, read as the reverse complement.
AATTAGTACCACACACGTTTTGTCATCTGGAATTGCCGGGAGTATGGTGGCCAGTAAAGGGGTTAAAAACCTGCAGGCTTCTACTGTTCGGAACATTGCTCTGGCCTGGGTACTTACCCTACCCGTTTCGATATTGCTATCGTTTACCCTCTATATTTTCTTCCGCTGGCTTTTGTAGTAAAGTAACGTGGCCCTCTGGTCCGCATAGTTGAAGACTATTCTATAGCTATGCGGACCAGAGGGCCACGTTACAATTCTTTAATGGCAATATTCCGGAAGCGGTGGGCAGCACCGGGTTTCCAGGAATTGGCCATATTGAAAGACTCCGCTGCCGCCGAATACACGGCTGACCAGTGCGCCTGAAGGCCAATCATGCCTTTTGTTTCACCCGCCACAAAGTCGTTTACGGGTTCTGTAACGTCCCACATAAATTGATCGTTTACCCATAAGCGAATATGGGGAATGTCGCCTTCCATACGGATACGGAATGAATTCCATTCGCCGGGTTTCCAGACTTTAGCAATCGTTTCGGCACGAGCGCCCTTACTCACATTCATCCGCTCACCTAACAGATCACCTAAGCCTCCGGGCATAGCCAGTTCTATTTGATAAGCGGCCCCACTTTCGGTGGAGCGAATAAAGATGCCCCCGTTGCAAAACGAGTCAACTTTTGCTTCTAGGTACAATTCGAAATTGCCGTATTTTTTATCGGTTAGCAGAACACCACCTTGCCCATACGGGTATTGTTTTAGCGTAATGACGCCGTTTTCTACGTAAAAATTACCGGTAGTACCCTGGTGCGATGTTCGGCTGGTGTGCCATCCTTTCAGGTCTTTTCCGTTGAAAAGTGGTGTGAAGCCCGATGGGATTTTGCCAATCTGAGCATTGGCAGTGCTTACTATCAGTGTAAGTAGGAGGAGGCTAATTAATTTCCTGCGAGTCATAGATACGACCATCTTGTTGTTGGGTTGATTACTTGACTTCCATGACGATCCGGAATCCAATATCCCAGCCGTTGCCTGGACCTGCTGCGTGGGTCATATAGGTCGCATTTTTTACATCGCCCACAAACGAGGCTCCTTTCAGCACATGCTGGCTACCTGTGCGGGGTGAGCCGGTTGGGTCGGCAAAGAGTTTCTCGTTGTAATAATCCTGAACCCACTCCCAAACGTTGCCTAGCGTATCGTAAAGTCCCCAGGCATTAGGCGTTTTCTGGCCTACCTTACTAGTCGTTGTTGATCCCATCTGTGCCGATGCCCAAATGGCTTTCCACGAAATATCATCCTGTGCGCCTGCACGAGCAGCATACTCCCATTCGAATTCGGTAGGTAACCGGTAATGATTGTCTTTATCCAGTGCATTTAATTTCGTCAGGAATTTCTGAACATCCTGCCAGGAAACCTGCTCAACCGGATGCTGGTCTGCCTCGTCCTTAACCTTGCTCCCCTGAAAAGCGGATGGGTTCATGCCCATAACCTGCTTCCATTGGGCCTGAGTTACCTCAAATTTGCCAATGTAGTATGGGCGATTGATCTTGACCGTAAAGCCGGGCCGTGCATCCTGCTTAACCAATGTTTCGGCGAGTTGATAATCTTGTTGAGTCCACGGCATGCCCGGCTCGCTCTTTTTAGATGCCTCTGTTGGCTGAGGCTGGTGCGGATAGGGTGGCTGAAATCGTCCAACAATCATGCTCCCCGGCTGAATGAGTACGAACTCCATTCCAATTCGATTCGTAAACGTGGATTCCTGCGCAAATAGGGCGTGCGTGCCAAGTAAGAGCAGAAAACCCGGAAATTTTTTTAAGAAGGACAGGTTCATGACAAGCGATTATTTATGAGACTTATCCTTGTCCTCAGGTTTGCTCCAGTTGGTTCGTTCGGCCCGGCCTAACTTAAATATTTCCAGTTCCTGCTGGGTCATCCCCGCCGAAATAACGGGCGTATTGGCGCGTGTGTAAGCAACTTCTTCTGGCGTAACAACGGAGGATTTATTACCTAATTCGCTGCTGTTTCGGACGTAGCTCAATACTGAGGCAATCCATTTATCGTCGTTACTGGCCATTGAGGGCATCATATCCGGGTAGGTCTTGCCATCAACGGGACCTCGCATACCGTTTAGTAGCAACTGCATCAGGAGGGTTTTGTCGCCTTTTACGCGGGGCGAGCCGACTAAAGGAGGAGCTGGCATTTGCTTGCCACCCATCGCGATTCCTTTGCCATCGGGGCCATGACAGGTAGCGCAGAGTTGTTTAAAAATCGTGGCTCCTCGCGTTACCAATGCGCGGTCGGCGGGGCTTAGGTTGCGGGTTCGTTCCTGCTCGGCCTGGAGCATCTTCTGCGACTCGGCAAACGTAGTGAATGAGAACTGCATGAGTTCGTTCTTTGGGTTTTCGGCTAGTAGCGTTTTAACGAGCGCCTGCGTTTGGGGCGTTTTATGGCTACGAAGTGATAACGCCAACTGGATGCGAACATCGGCGCTTGGGTCAGCTTTTAGGGAGGCCAGTTTCTCGATTACTTCCGGGTCTTTTTTCTTTAGATAATACTCACTAACCCAGACGGCTGTCTTTCTGACTTGTGGATCAGCGTCGGTAAATGCGCGAAAAAGGGTTGGTTTGTCAATGGCATCTAAGCCTTCCAGCGTCCATAAGGCATGAATACGGGCTAATGGACTAGGTGCTTTCGCCAGCGATGCTTTTTCACCAGTGGCTATCTGTTTTAAGCTCGGCACAACCGATTGGTCGTTCTTTATGATCAGCAATAATTGGGCATTGTCGCGCCACCAGCCGTTGGGATGATCGAGGTAGGTAACCAACTGATTAGCCGATTCATTGAGCATGTTTGGCTTACGTGTGTCGCGCTTGAAGTCATCGTGCACCACGCGGTAAATACGGCCCATTCCCCGATTTTTGTACAAGCCTTTCTGCTGAATGATCCCCCCTAAATACGAACCGGGCTTTGTCCATTCGCTTTCCTGAATGATGCCGTGGTACATATCCACAATGTAAAAACAGCCATCGGGACCCGTATACGTATTGATGGGGCGGAAATTCATATCTGCCGATGCCAGCCAATCTTGCTGTTTGTAGGCATCTTCGATGTAAATTTTCCCGTTTTTGTTGCTCACTTTCCCACGTTTGATAATCCGCCCTACAGGCTCTGGAATGAAATAATCGCCCTGCATATCCGCGGGTAAGCGGTCGCCCCGGAAAATAGATTGCCCACAGCCCGACGTGTACTTGTTCAGCGTATTATCTTCGGGTCGTAACGCTTCTCGTCCGCCCTGCGCATCGACAGTTCCGATAATTGGCCAGGGCTTTGTGAAATCTTCGGAATATTGATCGGCAAAGTTCAGGGCCCCATAAGCCGGGTTTTGCTGAATCTGCACAGCCGGTAATCCGGGGCCAGCTTCTGAGTAAAATAAGCGACCGTAATTGTCGGTCGTCATGCCCCATTGGCCAATCATGTTGTCTACGAGGGTGTCGGCCAGCAGTTTTCCGTTCCTGTATTTATACCGAAGGTTATCACGCGTGGGGTAAATCCAGTTATCCAGATTCCAAATCATCCCGCCATTCTGATGTTCCAAATTTCGGGAGTCGATGGCGTCGTTCTTAAAGACTATTTTTTTCTCATCGGCCTTTCCGTCGCCGTTAGTATCCCGATAGCTCCAGATGTGCTGAACATTGGTAATGCCCACCAATAATTGATCACCTACGGGCAAAATGGTGCGAGGTAAAACAAGGCTGTCAATGAAGATGGTCGATTTGTCCATTTTGCCATCGCCATCCGTATCCTCCAACCGTTTAATCCGGCTTGTTGGCGCATATTCTCCGGTAGCGCTGGCATCCTTCATGTAGGTATTCATCTCGGCTACATACAGTCTGCCGTTGCCATCCCAGGCCAGTGCAACCGGCTCCTGAATCATGGGCTCGCTGGCTACCAGTTCAATATGATATCCGGGCGGTAATTGAATTTTTTTTAGACTTGCTTCCGGCGATAAGGGCTCTACAGACGGATTTGTATCCAGTACGACTCGGGTAAAGTCTTTGCTGGAAGACGTTTTATAGGACTTGTTACAACTAACGGAAACGAAGATGAGTGCAAGAAGAAAGACAGAGAAAAGGCAACTTTTGCGATCCGGGTTTACTTCGGAAAACGGTTTCATAACAATTCGGCTTTAGGAATAAGGGGGCTTTGTCATTCGCTTATAAATAAGGTGGGTTGACAAAGGAGGTATAGGTTATCAAAAGTAGCGGTTGTTCCAATCAACTTTTTTCCTGCGCCCACTCAGGAGCGTCCTGTTCAATGGCATGACGAACTTTGGCGACAATGTCATCGACCGTATCATCGGGACTATAATGCAAAGGTGCTTTAAACTGGACTGTCAGGAGTGTATTTCGTTTTTTGAAGCGTAACCCCTTTTTATCGAAGGCGCGACGAAAGCCATTGATAACAACGGGTATAACGATTGGCTGGTTGTTTTTCAGGAGGTGCCCAGTCCCTTTCCGAACGGGGGCATAAGGCGTAGTAGTACCTTGTGGGAAACTCACTACCCAACCGTGAGCTAAGGCTTTTCCAATTTTCTCATTGGCAGTATTATCAACTGCTCGCTGCACTTCACGCCCTTCTGCCCGCCAGGATCGTTCGATTGTCAGGGCGCCACCCGCAGCAAAAACACGGGGCACGAAGCCTTTTTTCATGGTTTCAGAAGCCGCCACGTAATACTGCCGCGCACGAGGGCCGAACAGATAAACAGGTGGTACCATTGTGTTCTGAAACCCCCATTTTACGGCGCAGAAGATGTGGAAAAACGCAATGACATCGGCAAAGTAGGTCTGATGATTTGATAGAAACAGAACGTTATTGATGGGCAGATTTTCTAAGTTTTCGGTTCCTTCAATCTGAATCCGATTCACTACGGTATAACGCGCATAGGTCAGCCAACCAACCGTGCCAATCAGTATTCGTCTGATTAGTAACGAACTGCCGAAAGGATCACACTCAAATAGGCCCAGCACATCTAGCGGCATCAGGAACTTAGGCAGATAGCTGAACTTAGTTGGCTTAATGTACTTCATCGTTAGGTTAAGGATCGTAGGTTATTGGTAAAGTTACGAGACCGCTACAATGTTTTCAACAAAAAATACAATTGGCTGATTATCAGAGAAAAACGTGCGGTAGTGACGCTACATGGAAAGATTTTAAACGGATCGCCATATTTTTTTTTGATCGGGATTAATCCTTTCTGAAGTCGTGTCCTCTAACCAACGAAAACGCCAATAACTAATCACGTCGCCTATCGCCTACGCTTTACACAATCAATTTCAGGTTCTCATTTCTTAGTCTATTTTCCCTTCAATACCATGAAACGAATTGTGCTTGCCGGTGTTCTTGCCTTCTTTGGCTTATTTTCTATCCAAACGTCTTTTGCTCAGGTTCAGGTCGGTATCCGGGGTGGTGCCAACTGGGGCTTTGCGTCCAAACCCGACTTTCTGGGTAGTATGATGCCTGATTTTCATCCAACGGCTGGACCAACCGGCGCTATCTTCCTGGATATTCCGTTGAGTGATCGTGTTTCCTTCCGCCCCGAACTGGCGTATGTACAGAAAGGTGTCGCTATAAAAGAAGGTTTCGATCTTAATCTGGGTGGGTTTAATCTTCCACTAGGTGCCACCATTGCCTACCAATCGCAACAACTTGAAGTGCCACTGCTGTTTAAATTTAATCTGAGCGATGGTCCTGTTCAGCCGTATATTATTGCAGGTCCGGCAGTGAGTTATGCGCTCGATGGTCGTGTCCGGACTCGCGCTTCGGGTTTGTTTACAACGCAACCTTACGATATAGATGTCAATTATGGTGGTATGCTAAACCGCTGGGATGTTAGTGCGGTGGGTGGCTTAGGTCTGGCGTTCGATGCCGGTGCGGGTAAGTTCTTTATTGAAGGACGATATACAAATGGCTTTACACGTCAGATACAGGTGCCTGTTGTAAATGTTAACGTTCGGAATCGTGGAGTTGCTTTTTCGGTAGGCTATTCATTCCCAATTGGCTATTAGTAGAGTTAGTGTGGTCGTGTAGTAAGTTATCCGACACTATTCTCCTTATTCCACTCATTTAACTCACCACTATAGAATTTATGTTTTTTGTTGAATCAACCTGAATCAGTAAAGGCGGGGCTGCTCAGTTCCGCCTTTCTCGTTTTAATGATGAAAATATGACTAAAGTCAGGAAATTTTCGGCTGAGAAAATAGCGTTACCAGCTGAAAATGTGTTAATTTTACTCTTCATTTTTCACCGAATTTGTACGGCGACACCTCATCTATGGCAACGTTAACTGATTTTGTACGTTCAAACGCTTCCGAACCTCACCGAATTCGCACCCGACAAATCCTTAAATCTCACCCCGAAATCAAGAAACTGATCGGTCAGAAAAACCCGAATACGTTTTGGGTAGCTGCCTTTTGTGTAGTTCTGATGACGGGTATCGCCTGGCTCGTTCGTGACCAATCGTGGTGGATTGTGGTTGCGGCTGCCTGGTTTATTGGCGCCTTCCCGGCACACACGCTATTCGTTTGTATTCACGAAGCGGCTCATAATCTGATCTTTCGAAAGCCGACAGCTAATATGTGGGCGGCTATTTTTGCCAACCTCCCAACCGTATTCCCAACGGCATTAACGTTTAAGAATTTCCATATCAAGCACCATGCTTTTCAGGGGGTTCACGAACTGGATGCCGATTTGCCGGACTGGTACGAGGCTCGGTTAATTAAAAACTACGCCATTGGCAAGGCGATCTGGTTGTTGTTCTATCCTATTTTTCAGGGTATTCGTACGCTGCGGATGAAAGAACTAGCCGTTTTTGACAAATGGGTAATTGCCAATTTTATTGTTCAGATTACATTTGATGTGCTGATCGTAACCCTGTTTGGCTGGAAAGCATTGGCCTTCATGGTGCTGTGTCTGTTCTTTTCGGTTGGTCTTCATCCATTGGGTGCGCGCTGGGCCCAGGAGCACTTCCTGACACTTGATCCACAACAAGAGACCTACAGTTATTATGGTCCCCTTAACGGGCCTAATCTGAACGTAGGGTTCCACAATGAGCACCACGATTTTCCGTCTATTCCCTGGAATAAGCTACCAGAAATTAAGAAATCGGCTCCCGAGTATTACGAGTCGCTGAAATATCATACATCGTTTGTGAAGCTATTTTTCCTCTTCCTATTCGATCAGGAGATATCGCTTTTTTCGCGAATTGTTCGTAAGGAACGTGGTCGTGTTCTGGTTTCCGATCAATCGAGACCCGATATGGAGTTGATACAAGCGCAGGAAGCACCAGCCCAAACGGCCGCTTAGTCAATCTGCTTTCTTATAAAAAATCCCCGCCAGACTCTGGCGGGGATTTTTTGTTGTAGCGCGGACATCTTGTTCGCTTAATTATTCGTAGGCAAAGCGGACAGGATGTCTGCGCTACACTTCTAAAATTTCGCTTTTCCTGAATCCAGAAACGCAACGAAGTTGGCTATATCCCGATCGTAGTTCTTAGGAGCTACAAGCAGTTTGCCATCGCCGTTTACCAGGCAGTAATGCGGCTGGGCGTTGTTATTGTATTTCGTGATCTGCAAATCGGCATTCTGAGCACCAATCGTTTTCTTGACTTTTTGATCGTAGGTGGAGGTATACCACTCAGTTTCGGGAAGTTCGGTTTTGTCGTCCACGTAAAGTGCCAACATCACGAAATCATTCTGTAATCGCGACATCACCGCCGGGTCCGACCAAACGCGGGCTTCCATTTCCCGACAGTTTACACAACCGTGACCAGTGAAATCAATAAATACGGGTTTATTTACTTGTTTAGAGTAAGCTAATGCCTGTTTGTAATCGAAAAAGCCCTGTAAGCCGTGCGGCAGGTGAAATAAATCAGCATGCTTGATCGTCGGATTTCCGGTTAAGGCTGCCTGCTGCTGGCCACTTCCAGAAGCCTGCCCATGCAGATTGAAATCCTGCGACGTTTCGGGCGGTAGATAGCCTGATAAGGCTTTCAGCGGAGCGCCCCACAAACCGGGAATCATGTAGACGACAAATGAGAATGTCGCGATGGCTAGCAGGAGTTTCTGTACACTGATGAACTTAACCTCGCTATCGTGAGGAAGACGAAGTTTACCCAGGAAATAAAAGCCAATCAGTGCGAAAATGACAATCCATAGCGATAGAAAAACCTCCCGATCGAGCAGGTGCCAGTGATAAACCTGATCGGCCACGCTTAGGAACTTGAAGGCAAGCGCTAATTCCAGAAAACCCAGAACCACCTTTACAGAGTTCAGCCAGCCACCCGAACGGGGTAAGTTTTTGAGCCATTGTGGGAAGGCCGCAAACAAGGTGAACGGTATGGCAAAAGCCGACGAAAACGCGGCCATTCCTAAAATAGGTTTAACAACCTCGCCACCAGCCGATGCCACCAACAAACTGCCAACAATAGGCCCCGTGCAGGAAAATGATACCAGTACCAGTGTGAAGGCCATGAAGAAAATCCCCGTAATGCCACCTTTCTCCGACTTTGCATCAGCCTGATTGATGAGTGAGTTTGGCAGTACAATCTCAAACAGACCCAGAAAGGATAGTCCAAAAATGAAGAAGGTGGCAAAAAACAAAACGTTCGGCAGCCAGTGTGTGCTAACAAAGTTGGCAAAAGCCGGGCCGTTAAACCGCGAGACAACTGTACCAATCAGCACGTAAATACCAATAATAAAAGCACCATACAGAAAGGCTTTCCACATGCCGCCCTGCTGGTTGGTGAAAAAACTAACCGTTGCTGGAATAATCGGGAACACACAAGGCGTGAGCAAAGCAACCAGCCCTGACAGAAAAGCGGCTAACAGAAATCCGCCCAGTGATTCCTGTGGCGTATTCTTGGACCCTTCTACCGATAAATCCGGAATTTTAACCGCTTCCTTAACTGTAGTCTCTTCGGGTTTAGCTTCTTCCGTTGCTGTCAGTGCGGGTGCTGGCGTAATAGCTGCAACTGCTGTTTCGGAGGTTGGTTTGGTAACCGTAGAGGCTGTGGTTGGTGTTGAGGCTACTGCTGTTGTAGTAGCCGGTGCAGAAACCACTAAGCCCGTGATAGAAAAATCTTCATTCCCAGGAATGCACTGACCATCCTTATCGGTACAGACCTGATAATCAACATTGCCTTCAATAACTGGCTTATCACTGAGAATTTTGATACGTTGCGAAAACTGTGCTGCGCCGTGCATTACATACGTATCGCCCTCAAATACCTCCTCATATTTAGTTTCGACCTTACTCACAGGTTTTACTTTTCCGACCAGCTCAAAGCTTTTGTTAGGGGTAAGCTTAATAACTGTTGGTAGAGGACCGTCAATTTTTGAATTGACATCCGACGAGTAGATATGATAACCAGTTTGAACGTTAGCGGTGAACCGGAGTTCAACGACCTCGCCAACTTTTGCTGATGATTTGACCGGCTTATAGGTCCAGGTGACTGGTTTTAGAATCTGGGCAAACGTAGCGAGGGGTAGCAAGAGCCACACCGCAAGCGTAAGAATTGATTTCATCCCGCTTTGGGTAAGTGATGGTTTGTTTGAAGAACAGAAATACTGCAAAAATATTCCATTTTTAGAGCCTCTATACAAGAGAAAACCCCAGCTTAGGCCAGGGTTTCTTTATAACGCAGGAAAAGTACTGTTTAGTAGCTAAATAATATTGGATTTAGCTCGTCCTGTGGCTTACTACCGATAGGTGCATTGTTGAGCCAGGTTGCATGGTCGGCAATTTGGTATTCATTCCTTGGCTGCATCACAATCTGGTCTTTATCCATATAAATCATTGTCATCACTTTTCGTGGACGATCCGATTGGTTAGGTCCAGCTCGGTGAAACGTCCAGCCTGCGTGATAACTAACCTCACCCAGTTCGAAGGGCGTGTCGTGAACATTGAAATTCTGTTTTTGGAGTGTGTCGGCCAGGATTTTTTCGCTATCATCACTTATTTCCAAATCGCGGCCAATCTCCACATGCTGGCTACCTTCTGCAAAGGCCAGCGGTCCCATTTCCATGGGCGTGTCCTGCAAGGGAATCCACACTGTAATCGTGTTAGGCGATGCCAGCGGCCAGTAGAACTGATCGGCATGCCAGGGCGTAATACCGCCCGATGGTTCTTTATATAAGGCCTGATCATGGTAGAGTCGAACACCCTCAACACCCATTAAGTCAGCGGCAATTCTGGCTAATCGTTTTGAAAAGACGAACTCTTTAGCTTGCTCATCTTCACGCCAGAGGTTCATAATCTGCAAAAACGCCCGTTCGTAGGTAGTACGTTCTTCCATCGGTTTAATGAGCGTGTTAAGCCGGAACACCAGATCTGTAATGATGTCGCCGTAATACGCCAGTGCTTCTGGGCTCAAAACATGCTTGAGTTTTACGTAGCCATTTTTACGATAAAATGCGATAGCGTCAGGGCTAACGGTATAGTATGCGTTCAATTCGCTTAGTAGAGTTTCCTTATCAATCGTAGCTTCCATGTGTTAATGAGTTATGAATTGATGGGTAAAAGGCTCTCGCACAAAGCCGTGCCGTAGTACAAACTAGTATACTCAAGTACGACTTTGTGCAATTGCCTCGTTCGATAGAGTAGGTTTAGGAATAGTTTAACACCACAAAACTACCTGGTATTATTACGCGATTAGAATAGAGTTTTTGCAGATTTGTATCTAATTTTGACCTTATAAAGTCTATGAGGAGATTAAATAGGTTAAAATAGCGCATCTGGTGAAAGCTCTTTTTGAGAAAGTAATGATTAATGAACAGAGTTCGGCACTGGTCAGACGATTTCAGTTGCCGTACTTTGATGCGCCCTGGCATTACCACCCTGAATACGAATTGACGTACATCATTAGCAGCTATGGCCGGCGTTTTGTTGGCGATCATGTAGAGCCGTTTCAGGCGGGTGATCTGGTATTACTGGGCCCCGATTTGCCGCACTTCTGGCGGAATGATGAGGAGTTTTATCAAGCCAAGCCTGGAGTCCAGGCAGAGTCGGTGGTGGTACAGTTCCCGGCTTCTTTTGATGAACAGGTTTTGGCGGCTATGCCCGAAGCGGGTGCTGTACGACAGTTGCTTCATCGAGGGCGTTTTGGACTTCGTTTCAGCCAAGCCATTAGTGAGTCAGTGGCTTTGCTGATGGTGCAGTTGACTGAACAAACTGGATTAGGGCAGGTAGTGAGTTTGCTCACTATTTTAAATCAACTGGAAACGGATAAAGAAGCGCAGTTATTAGCCAGCGATAGTTATCAATTAGCACCCGGTGCTGCCGAAACCGAGCGAATGAAACGAGTGCTGGAATTTATGCTACTCAACTTTCGGGATGAGATTCGTATTGAACAGATTGCATCCGTTGCGGGAATGGCTCCGGCGGCTTTCTGCCGGTATTTCAAAAACCGTACGAGAAAGACCTTTGTCGAGTACCTTAATGAACTTCGTATAGGGCATGCCCGTAAGCTGTTAGTAAACGCTGATATCAGTGTTGGTCAGATTGGATTGGAATGTGGCTATAATAACAGTTCTCATTTCCATCGCCAGTTCAGGCTCAGTACAGGCATGACCCCCTTTCAGTACCAGACAATGGCCAAAGGGAAGGGTTAATGTAGGGCCGATCGAGACGGTCGGCCCTACATTAACTTATCGCCAGTGACCCTCAATCCACATGGGACCCCGACGAGTTTGCTGCCAATGACCAGGTACCCAGGCATTATAGCGGGCTGGAGCCACCCGATAGTAGCCGTTGACCCAGACATAATTACGTCCCCGACGTACATAATGGCCCGGTATCCACATATGGCGTGCCGATGGTGCCGCTGGAATTACTTCGACTCGTGCAGGAGGTGGTCCCTGGGTAGTTGTAGTGGCTGTTGTTGTGCATCCTGAAACAAGAGTGGAAACTAGCAATCCGGCCAGTACCCATACGTTTGCCTGAATTTTCAGAGTTTTTATATCGTTACAATTAAGTTTACTGAAACGAGATAATTATAGGTAATAAGCCATTCGTAGTGTCAGAATGAGCCTTTTCTTTAAGATAACCTTGTCGTAAGAAGGTTTAATGATAATAGAAACTCTATACAGCTATGGTGGGCAACAACGTGCTCGGATTTTGTGGCAATTGTCCTGAAAATCGACATTCTATTCTATGGTTTTCTGCCGTACCTTTGCGTAAAATAGATGTTTGGTTTTCTGCCCGTTTGTCGGCTACGATTTTAGGAATCAAACAGACAATCAATCAAATAAACCGTTCATACTGATGACGACCGTCACCAACACCACCCGCGATACGCAGGTGTTTGACCTGATTGCTAAAGAACAACACCGGCAGGAGTCGGGTATTGAGTTGATTGCTTCCGAAAACTTTGTGTCGCCTGCCGTGATGGAAGCCGCTGGAAGTGTTCTGACTAATAAATATGCGGAAGGCCTGCCCGGCAAACGGTATTATGGCGGTTGCGAAGTGGTTGATCAGGTTGAACAAATCGCTATTGATCGGGCTAAGGAGCTTTTCGGCGCTACCTGGGTAAACGTTCAGCCGCACTCGGGTGCCAATGCAAACACAGCGGTGTTCCTGGCGTGTTTACAGCCTGGCGACACTATTTTGGGCTTCGACCTGTCGCATGGTGGTCACTTAACGCACGGTTCGTCGGTCAATATTTCGGGTAAATATTTCCGCCCTACTTTTTACGGAGTGGAACGGGAAACAGGCGTTATCAATTACGATACTGTTGAGGAAACCGCTAAACGCGAGCGGCCTAAAGTGCTTATTTGTGGCGCTTCGGCTTATAGCCGCGATTGGGATTATGCCCGGCTTCGTGCCATTGCCGATGAGGTAGGTGCATTGCTTCTGGCCGACGTATCGCACCCAGCGGGTCTGATTGCCAAAGGTTTATTGAACGATCCACTTGCTTACGCACATATCGTAACGACCACTACGCACAAAACCCTGCGTGGTACGCGGGGCGGTATCATTATGATGCGGAATGATTTCGAGAACCCATATGGTATTAAAACACCAAAAGGCGAAACTCGCCTGATGTCGTCGTTGCTGGATTCCGGGGTGTTTCCGGGAACACAAGGCGGACCATTGGAACATATCATTGCGGCTAAAGCGGTTGCGTTTGGTGAAGCGCTGAGCGATGACTTCTACGATTATGCCGTTCAGGTGAAAGCCAATGCGCAGGCTATGGCCAATTCATTCCTGAACTTAGGGTACAAGATCATTTCGGGCGGTACCGATAACCATTTGATGCTGATCGATTTACGTTCGAAAGGGTTGACGGGTAAACTGGCCGAAAATACGCTTATTAAGGCAGATATCACGATCAATAAAAACATGGTTCCGTTCGACGATAAGTCGCCGATGGTTACCTCGGGTATGCGTGTTGGAACGGCGGCTATGACAACTCGTGGTTTGAAAGAATCGGACATGGAGCAAATTGTCGTATATATCGACAAGGTGTTGATGAACCACGATAACGAAAGCGTGCTCTCGACCGTTAAAGAAGAAATTAATGAGTGGATGAAAGCATTTCCGCTCTATAAAAGTTAACCATTAAAAGATTAAAGAGCGAAAGAATGAAAGAATGAAAGTGCGGTTAAAAACTCGCGTTAACTTTTTTCTTTCACCGCTCCGGCGGCCCGGTCTTTCGCTCCTTCACTCTTTCGCTTTTTAAACAAATGCCACTCGACCAACTGACTGACGAAGAGATAGAATCCGAAGAAGGCAAGGAAATGTCCTTTCTGGATCATCTGGAAGAACTACGCTGGCACATTATTCGGGCCGTTGGGTCCATTTTTGTGTTTGCTATAATTGCATTCATTTACATTGAAGAGATCTTTCAGGTCGTCATCATGGGCCCTAAAAACCCTGATTTCTGGACGTACCGGATGATGTGTAAACTGTCAGATATTACTGGATACAAGGATTTGTGTGTTACAAAACTCAATTTCGAGTTGCAGTCCCTTGGTGTATCGGATCAGTTTACAATGGCCATGACCTCGGCAGCTATCATTGGTCTTTGCTTCGCGTTTCCATACGCGTTTTGGGAACTATGGCGGTTTATCAAGCCAGGTTTACGTAATGTCGAAAAAGATGCAGCTCGTGGCGCAGTTTTCTTTGTTTCGTTGTTATTTACATTGGGATTGCTCTTCGGTTATTTTATCGTATCGCCATTAGCAATCAATTTTCTGGCGAACTTTCAAATTACGCCCGATATTAAAAACCAGTTTGACATAACCTCTTATATTGGCATTCTGGTTACCCTATCGCTGGGTTGCGCATTGATCTTTCAGATGCCAATGATTGCCTATGTACTATCGAAAGTAGGTGTCCTGACGCCAAAATTCATGCGCGAGTACCGCAAACATGCCTGGATTGTGATTCTGGTGGTAGCTGGTATCATCACCCCTTCGCCAGATATTTATAGTCAGGTTCTGGTTGCCTTGCCGCTGGCCATGTTGTATGAAGTCAGTATCATCGTATCAGGCCGAATCGAGAAGGCGCGATTGAAGGCACAGCGCGAACTGATGAATTCGTAAAAGCGTAATCTGCATTGTCTATACATCAACCACCTTTCGATCTCCACCCAAAAGCTCGAAAGGTGGTTGATGCGTATGAAGAGATGCGCAGATCTGACGCAATAACCCGAGCGTGCTATCGGGATCTACCGCCCTCTAATCGGTTACAGTATGAGTTGCTGGACTGGCACAACTACCGCATTTTGCTTGATCTGTTTAGCCAGGATACGAATCCATTTGTAATGTTGTCTTTGAAGGAGCCTAAGAAACTGGACGAATATGTAGCATATCAATTAGCAATCGGACTATATAGTGGCAAACGGGGTATGTGCGATTGGTTCCTACGGTTAGCTGATGGCACTTATGTAGGCATATCACACCTCTATGATGTTAGTTTTGAACTTTGGGAAGGGAAGCGGTTTCCATATATGTGTGGTTATGCAATTGCTGAACCTTTCCGTAGGCAAGGATACGGTTATGAGGCACTTTCACAGTTATTAAGTCGACTTCCTGAAGATTTTAAACTGTTCAAGGCTAGAGCAGAGCCACTGGAAGCTAATGTTGCTTCGCGGGCCTTACTAGAAAAAGTCGGTTTTCGCTTTGAAAAAACATTTAAAAACTACTGGGGAGAGGCTGCTTTGTATAATAAAAAATTAGTTAAGAGAACACCCCGACTTTCTTGGAAGGAATTTAGTGGGGTACTCTGAGAATTAGATATGGAATACGATTTTCGAAAATACCATTATCGCTCAATTAATGCGGCCGACGATGCCGAACGAGCAGCTATCAATCAGGAGCTAAAAGATCTTTATAACTCCTTGCCGGACGATGAAAAGGAAGCGTTCAATCGCCAGTTGCAAACCTTTTTGGCTAAAGAAATGGGACGCCTTAAGTCCAATTATGAATCGGTAAAAGGCGGCTTGGGAGATAATTAAATATAATTTAGTCGAAACGGAAGTGGGGAGGTCATATGCCATATCTCTAAGATATGGCATATGACCTCCCCACTTCCGTTTCGACTAAATCAGCCCCCGTGCCTTCAACTCCAGATATTTATTCACGGTATTAGCCGTCAGGTTTTGCGGGGCAGTCAAGATTGTTTGAATACCATATTGGCCTAGTTCCTTCACAATCTGCCTTTTCTCGAAGGAAAATTTCTCTCCAATCGTTTTCATGTAGATATGCTCCGTATCGACTGCCGGTTGGTCGATCAGAGCGCGTAGCTCGGTGTTCTCGAAGAAGATTACCAGCAGCAGGTGATCTTTGGCTAACCGACGGAGATAGGGCAATTGTCGCTGCATACCGCTCATCGTTTCAAAATTCGTGAATAACAGGAGCAGACTGCGCTGGCGAATGTGCGTTCGAACGCTAGCGTATAGGCTCTCGTAATCCGATTCCAGGAAGCGCGTTTTCTGACGGTAAAGCAACTCCAGAATCTTCAGCATTTGCCCGGTGCGACGCTCGGCCGGAAGTAATTGGCCGATGTGGTCGGAGAAGGTTAGCACACCCGCGCGATCCTGTTTCATCAGGGCAATGTTGCTTAAGACTAGGCTGGCGTTGATGGCATAATCAAGCAACGTTAACCCCTCAAACGGCGATTGCATTACGCGACCCTTGTCGATCAGGCAATAAACCGGCTGCGAACGTTCATCTTGAAAAGCATTGATCATCAGAGACGCCCCCTGCGAATCACTTCGGCGGGACGTTGCTTTCCAGTTGATAGTTCGCACATCGTCGCCAGTGGAGTAGGGGCGAACCTGCTCAAATTCCATACTATGACCGATGCGCCGGATTCGTTTGACACCTACTTCGGTCAGGCGATTGGTTGCCGCCAGGAGTTCAAACTGCCGCATCTGTAAAAACGACGGATAAACAGCTACCATTTTACCCTGTTCAAACTGATACCGTCGTTTGAGTAAACCCAGTGGCGATAAGACAAATACATTCACAGCACCGAAGCTATATTCGCCCCGGCGCGTGGGCCGAAGCTCGTAACGAATAGCCTGGGTTTCTCGTGGTTTCAGGCTGGCCTGGAACAGCACATCGCGTCGTTGAAACTGAAACGGAATTTCATCAACGACCTCCACATCGGCTCGGAACGGGTATCGGTTTTCTAAATAAATCGTGAGCGGATTTTCGTCGCCGTTCGATAATCGTTCGGGGACTTCACGACGGGCAAAGAAGGCGGATCCGACAGGTTGGCTTTTACTGAAAAAGAGTAGCCAGAAATCTATCCCGATCATCACTATAAAAACGGCAAAGGCCACTTTCACAATCGGGAACAGGAGTGGAAAGGCGTACGCAGCTACAAATAAAAGTATGAGCGCGATCAACCCGAACCATAACCGAGAGGCAACAAAGAGTGGGCGGATCGCTATCATTCGGTTGGGCGGTTTTGTTCCAGCAAAAGCTTGTCGCGTTCGATTTCGGCCATTAGTTCTTCTTCGGTAGGTAAATAAAGTTTGTATTTTGACGCAAACAACTGTTGACTTCCATTCAGAACAGAATATTTAACTACTGTTTCGTTTTTCTCTGTGCAAAGAATCAGGCCAATGGTCGGATTATCATCTGGTTGCTTATGCTGCTCCTCATACATGCGGACATACATATCCATCTGACCAACGTCCTGATGGGTCAGTTTGCCCATTTTAAGGTCAACTAATACGAAGCATCGGAGGATGTAATTGTAAAAAACCAGATCGACTCGAAAATTGTCTTCCCCTTCAACCATTCGCTGCTGGCGAGCAACAAAGGCAAATCCCTTCCCCAATTCCAGCATAAAGGTTTGCAGATTATCTAGCAACGCCTGTTCCAGTTCTTTTTCATACACCTTCCAGTTTGGCTTCAGATCCAGAAACTCCAGAATATACGGGTCTTTAAGGATGTCTTTAGGTTCCAGCTTAAGCGGGCGGGTCTTTTCTTCGGCCTCTCGTCGAACATCGGGGCGGTCGGCTTCCCGAGTCGCTAATAACCGTTCGTAGTAGAACGAATTTATTTGCCGTTCCAGCGCCCGGCTACTCCAATTTTGCTGGGCTGCTTCGGCCATATACCAAGTGCGGGCATTGGTATTTTCGATTTTAGAAAGCAGTCGATAATGAGTCCAGCTTAATTCGTGACGCACTGCGTCACGAATTGGAAATGCCTGATAAAATAACCGGATATACCGAAGATTACTTTCATCAAATCCTTTTCCAAAATCATTGGTCAGGCGCTGTGCGAGGTATTTGAGCAAGCCGGTACCATATTCGGCTCTGCTATTTCCCTGTTGTTCTTCGTCAACAATGAGCTGGCCGATATGCCAATAGGCTTCGACCATAGCGAAATTAACGGCGCGGTAGGCGTTCTGGCGAGCCTCGTCCAGCACGACCTTTATACGTTCATAAAAGGGTTCCATCAAGCGTTACGGTTTAGGTTTTAATTGGCTAATCACCTCGTCAATTTCCGGTTCGTACACCGGATTAAAGTCATCTTCCTGGTATTCACCGGTGCGTTCGGCTCGAAGGGCTTTGAAGAAAAATGAGGCATCCTGAAACGCTGTTCGAGCTTCGGCCGTTCGATTTAGCAAGAGGAAGGCGCGACCTCGGTGGTACTGGACAAGTGCACTCCGGTTGAAATTTTTAGCTGCTTTGTCAAGATCGGCTAAGGCTTTTTCGGGTTGTTTCGTCGCAATATAGCTAACGGCTCTACTTACGAAGTGCCGATAGTTCACCCACTCTGCACCATGTTTAGCGGCTAATGGGTCAATCGCCATAGAGAATTGTTCAATTGCCTTCTCGTGATCGCCCATGCTTCGGTAGGTCAGGCCGCGCATATAACTCACCGGATTGTAGCCAACAATGTCATCAAAGTTGGGAGTAAGGGCGTCGTACGCATTGAAATGAGTTAGCGCACGAGGATAATCCCGAAATTGAACCAGGTAAAATTCACCAACGATGCCATGTTCTTTTGGCGAAAGTGTCGTCGTTTTCTCCAGCCAGATAGCAGCCTGCTCGTATTCTTTTGACCAGACGTAATTAAAGGCTCGATGCCGAAAATTCTCCGCGTTAGCCAATAGCGTATCTGAGCGAACCTTCTCCCGTTTCTCCCCAAAAAAGAATCGTGTTTGCGTTGATCGGTTTGCGGCCAGCATCGAAGCACAGGATTTCAGGATGCGTTCACTATCCTGAGCAAACACAGATATTGGCAGTAGAAAATGAAAAAAGCTCAGTCGTATCATGGCAATATATCCGTTATACGACCATCTTTAAGCCGAACTGCAAGCGAAACAAAAACATCCCGGAACAGGTCTCTAGTGCTATCTGACTGACGAATCGATTGATCGGTAGCCACATGCTCATGGCAAATCGTCAATAGTTGGCTGGTAATTCGGGAGTCGAATTGCCTTGGACAATAATCCTCGTCGAAGCCCTTAACTTCAGTCGAGTCCCTTTCACCTGAACAATTCACCACAAACTGAATGCGTACAAGACCTGATTCGCCGGTCTGGTTAATAGGCTGATAATACTTTGTGAATAACTGAAGGATATCATACCGTTTCTGTCCGCGAGTAAGCATAGATTCAGCCCATAGTTTGCGGAAACAGTTATTGCAGGGTTGAAAACCAGTGGGTCGGCATGAGTCGCTCAGGGATATATTTTTGACGAATCGAAATGGTTCAGCAGCTATTTTACAACCATTCCAGCCAATGGCCTGCATCTGTTTTAGAGATGCACTGCTAATTTGCCAAAGCGCTTTGTATCCACTATCACGGCCATTCTGATTGCCCAGAATAATCAGAAATATAGATTGGCCAAATTTAGCCAGTTGCCAGAAGTGAGCCGTTCGCTGTTTGGTTCGCGTAATTTCTAAACTCGCCTGACCGTTGGCAAAGAGCGAAATAGTCAGACTGTCAGATTGCCAGACGCGACCGTTCAACTGCTGATGTACAGTGGCCGAATCGAGTGGAATATCGTTAAACCGACGAAAAACCATCGGATAGTTTGTGCCAATTCGAAGCAAATCAGTCTGCAAACTAACCAGTCGAGGGGCAAAATGAATGGTATCCAATCGAACCGACTCCCCATGAACTCCCCAGGTTGACGTTAACTTACGGGCCGACCCATCGATCATCCCGAGATAATAGGTACTATCTGCATCTAGCTGAATATACGTAGGTAATGGGCAGGTAAAGTCAAGATCCCATTCGGTATGAACACCGATCCAGATGCCAACTAGTTGTTCTTTAGAAGGAGTTTGGGCCGTTAGGAGTGAATAATGGATAATGAAAAGTGCACAATGGATAATGAAAAAAGTGGCGCTGCGACTAACTCCCACTTTTCTAAAACGGAATTGCCAATTAGCTTGCCCACCATTATTCATTGTACATTGTACATTGTGCATTATTCATTCTGCATTATCCATTCCCTTACCTCGGCACGTCAATTTTTTGCACTAGCTGTGCCACAACTTCATCGGCCGTTCCGCCTTCCATTTCACGCTCGGGCGTTAATAAGACACGATGGCGTAATACGGGAGCTGCCAGTTCCTGTACATCTTCGGGCGTAATGAAATCGCGACCTCGGAGTGTGGCAAGGGCTTTGGCACTGTTTAACAAGGCTACCGATGCCCGGGGCGATGCGCCTAAATAAAGCGACTTATTCGCGCGGGTTGCCTGCACAATTTGGGCGATGTAATCAAATAGTTTGTCTTCCACATGCACCTGATGTACCTGCCCGCGCAAGGTTGCTAATTGTTCGGCTGTGAGTACAGCAGTGACGGCGTCGAGCGCATCAGCCAAATTCCGGCGCTGGTGATGCCCTCGCAGAATGTCCACTTCTTCGGTAGCGGTTGGGTAACTCACCACAATTTTGAACAGAAAGCGATCTAGTTGCGCTTCGGGTAGCCGATAGGTACCTTCCTGTTCAATGGGGTTCTGGGTCGCCAGTACCATAAAGGGCTCTTGGAGTGGGTAAGTTGTGCCATCATTCGTGACCTGACGCTCTTCCATGACCTCAAACAGAGCGGCCTGGGTTTTAGCCGGAGCGCGGTTAATCTCATCGATCAGGACAAGGTTAGAGAAAATCGGACCTTGTCGGAATGAAAAATCACCCGTTTTAGGCATAAATACCGACGTGCCTAGTACATCGGATGGCATCAGATCAGGCGTAAACTGAATCCGGCTGAAGCCAACCGACATGGTTTTCGCCAGCAGTTTAGCCGTTAACGTTTTGGCTACGCCTGGCACGCCTTCAATGAGCACATGACCATCGGCGAGTAAGGCTGTTAACAGCAAATCGACCGTTTGGTGCTGTCCTATAATAACTTTCCCGACTTCGGCGCGGATGGCATCAACCGCAGCGGTGAGGGATGTGAGGTCTAAACGGGTTTCAAATGAGTCCATAGATGGTTTCTGAACTGGGATTTAGCTGATTAAAAGATTAATCTGATTTTGCTTTTAGCAAAAGAGATTAACAAAATCCTGTAGATCCATAAATCAGCTAAATCCCGGTTCAGATAGTTTGTTTAAATGTTTCCATTGCCTTATTCAGCGTCAGCAAATCAAATTCTGAAAGCGAGATGCTACGTTGCGCATCGCGCAGGAGCCGTACCAGATCTGACGTTTCGTCCATAGATGCGCCACTTTTTCGGGACAGGGTTTCGGTAAATTCTTTGTCTAAAACGGTTGTGTTCAATCCATAACGTTCGCGGATGTCGGCCAGGAAATACTGGATTTTTTTCCGGGCGAGGTTGTCGTGGTCGCTTTGTTGAAAATACATGCGCCCAACAGTTTTTACAAAATCGAGCGACGTATTCGTTGGCGGTTCGACAACGGGAATAATTCGCTGCGTACGCTTCCCGGCAAAGATGGCGTAGAAAATCAAGCCAAATACGACCAGATAATATGCCCAGTTCAGGGCAGGCTGTGAGCGAATATACCTGAAAATGGACTGCTGATCCTCATCAAATCGCCCCTGCTTCTGATATTCATCCCAATAGGTTGTTTGGGCAGGTAAATAGGAAAACGCTTTGAAGGCGTAGTCGGAGGTTTTCGTGTCCAGCACGTAATAGTTTGTAAAGGCCAGTGGTAGGTTCTGGATGTAAAATTGACCTTTCCCATACTGCACCCGAATGAAAACCGGCTCTTTGCGGGCATTACGACCTAGCACCGTAATGTTCTGAGGTTTTTTGATGGTTATGAAATTTCGGCCATCATCGTGAAAAAAATTATAGCCTTTGGCCGTATGCAGTTGGGGATTGACGAAGTTCTGACGGAGCGTTGTATCGGCTTTATTAGTCGGTTTTACTTCTGCTTTGAATCCTAATTTAAGGCAAAGCGAATCGGGCAGATTGTAAGCGGAAATGAACACAGAATTACCCCGTTTAACGTACGATAGAAGCTGGTTCTGTTCAATACTGTCGGCTTTAAAGTCGTCATTGATAAAGACATAATTGCTGGGCGTTGGCAATTTTGTCTCGCCCAGGAAATTATAAATTGGCAGACGAATAGTCTTCACCGTCGACTTCGGCAACGCATCCGGTAGCAACTCGAATAAAGCCTGCGTTCCGAACGGAATTTTGTCATCGTTCTGGTACGTTGATTTCCAGTCAATCGGCTTTGGGCGGTAATACTCGAAGAGCATGTAAGCCGTTACGGTTGCCAGCAGGATAAGCAGATATTTATTCGGTTTCGGCAAAGCAGATTCTCAGATTAGGATTGGTGAGCAACAGGCTGATTAAACTGTCGAAATTGCTGGCGAAGCTGCCCAAACCGGGATTCATCTATTGGGAAGTCACCGTACCAGACAAACTCGAATTGGCGCGTTAATGTCTCAAAATCGGTTTGTAAAGGCGAATTGGCCAGCTCATATACGTATTGCCGATTCGTTTTGTCGGGCTTATACGTAATTCGACCGGCATCGGTTAGTCGTTTGAGGGTTTGCAGGTAAAGCAGGCGAGTGGCCAGCCGGAAGTTTCGATTGGTGACGGCCTCTTCTACCGCGGCATCGAAATTAATTTCGTGGATGTTTTCGGCCAGGTTCTCATAATCGAGACTGATCGATTCGGCACCTTTTGGAAACAGAAACTTCATGACTTCGGCTTTCATCAACAGATAAATCACAAAACCTGCAACAGCAGCCAGAATGACATATTGCCAAACATTCTGGTAGGCTTCACTACGCAGGAACTCCCCGAATTTTTGAAATAACCACTGAAAAAAGCGCGCTATCGGATTTTCGGGCGGAGGTGCGTCGCGACCATATTGATAGTCATGGTCGGTTTGAAGATCGCGTAGGTGATCGACTTGCGGCTTGCGGATCGTCAGGGGAGTACGATCATCGCGGACGACAACTGGCGGAACTGACTTTTGCAATTGAGCAAAAGCCACTGGTAATGTGGCTAACGAGAGACACAACCAACAGATCAGCCAACCCAATCGACCTGCTCGCAAATTGTAAACCGTAAATCGTAAATCAAAATGTTCCTTCATCCGATGCGCGTGGTTGACTTGGAGCCGTACCAATAGAGTCGATGGCTGATTGTAAGCCCCGACCTTCCTGCCGTTCGACCAGGTTCGTATATTGAAAACCAAGTGCCACATAAATAATAGCCCGCAGGAGCGTACTGCCTACGGTGGCCACTACATTCCCCAATACAAGCCAGAAACCTGACATATCGGGCAGCAATTTGGCCGTAATTAAAAAACTAAGAATTCCGGCGGGGAGCGTGAAGATTAAGCCAACAACCCCCGAGATTAGTCCCATGACAAATATTATTCCTAAGGTCGACCACCATTTATCCCGAATGAGCACAAAGCATCGGTTCCAGGTTTGGCCAAAATCAGTTCCTTCAAACGTAGTAACGACCAACCCAAGCGATAAGACGATACCAACATAAATTCCTGGAATGACGAAAAATAGGGTAGCCGCGAAGGCGATAATCGAACTCAATACACTGATAACGATACCCCGGCCAATAAGTGGCTGCATTTCTTCCCAAACCTCGTTAACACTAATGTCAACCGGTTGAGATTGGTTTAATGTATACTGTTGGGTTTTGCGAGCGTACACCTTCATGTGTGCATACGTGACCAGACTTACTACCAGAATGGCCAACAGCGTAAAGAGCATCGTAAACCAGAAGGCGGGTGAGAAAAAACTTAGGGCCATAGCATAGCCAGCACCAAAGGGACTATCTGAATCAATATCACCACTTTTAGCCATGTTACCCAAATCAAGCATGTTCGATTGGAACACGCCCGAGGCAATGCCCGCCACCAAAGCAACCGGACCAACAATATAGACTAAAGCTAAGCCAAGGCTGCGAAAGTTCTGGGTTATGTATTGAAACGTTACGTTGATTTTATCGCCAAAATCACGTTGTTGAAAGAGTTGAATCATGGTTGACGTGTACGGTTTAGGTGAATTGGGTAAAAAATAAAATACCAGCCAATAAAGGTGGCAGAGATCAGAATAATGCTACCACTAACTACGGGTGGTAGGGTCATTCGGGTAATAAAACTTTCCAGAAATCCGGCTGTAATGAAAATCGGGACCAGACCAATCGCAATTTTTAGCCCCTGTTTGATGCCCCGCTTAAAGGACTCCAACCGGGAGTAAGTTCCCGGAAAAAGCAGGCTATTGCCAACTGTCAGGCCAGCACAACCGGCAATGACTATGGCTGAAATTTCGAGCGTACCGTGAATCCAAATCTTCAGAATCGAGTCGAGTAAAAGTCCCCGTTCGTAGAAAAAATACTGAAATGACCCCAGCATCACGCCGTTGTAGAATAGCATGGCCATTGTGCCAAACGAGGCAAATAGGCCGAACACGAACGTTCTGAACGCTACATAGATATTATTCAGGGTAATTTGTATGAACATGCTGGCCTGATCGTGGCTGTCATAAACACCCAGCGGATCACCTTTTTTGATGTTTTCGAGCGTCATGTTCACGTATTGGTCGCCCAGAATTAACCGCACAAACGTGTCATCGTGTGCCGCCGATACCCAGCCAAGAATACAGGCCACTAAAAAAATGCCCGCCGACAGTGCCAGCATCTTGTGCGATTGCCGAAATAAAAGCGGCAATTCATATTTCCAGAACGTGAGGAATCGGCTACGTTCGGCTCGGCGATTTTGCATCAGGCCCCGATGCATTTGTCCAGCTAACCCGTTGAGATAACGCGTTACGGTTGAGTCGGGGTAGAATGTTCGGGCGTAGGATAAATCGTCGGTCAGTTCCACAAATCGATCCGTTAGTTCATCAGGATCGTTTGTTGGGTTTTGTTCTATATCGCGCCACTTGTCGGTGTTGCGTTTAACAAAAAGGGCTTCACGCATAAGTTAGTCGTCAGTCAGTAGCCGTTAGTGTCAAATTAGTAAAGATTTACTGATGTAACCAAGTTGGCCATTAGTTTTCTGGGATTTTTTTTTGCCGAGCCAAGCTTACTGACGACTTTTGACGTTTGACTAACGACTTTCTGGTATGTCTGTTGCAATCCGCACTTCCCAAAATGTTCTAGTAGAGTACGAACCTGCCAGCATTGGCGAACGGATTCTGGCAGCCATCATTGATTACGTTGTCATTTTTGGCTGGATTATGCTGACGTTGGCCCTGCCGAGTTCGATGGGTTTTCGGGTTAACAGTTTCTATAGCTTTTTGGTCCTCTTTCCCGTAGTTGTCTATGACTTAGTCAGCGAATGGCTGCTCAACGGGCGAAGCCTCGGTAAAATAGCGATGAAAATTCGCGTGGTTATGCTGGATGGCTCACCGCCAGGCCTGGGTGCCTATCTCATTCGCTGGTTACTCCGAATTATAGAGTCCGTTGCGTTTCTGGGTGGTATTGTGCCAATTATCACCGTAGCCGCTAACGGGAAAGGGCAACGATTAGGCGATATTGCAGCAGGTACAACGGTTGTTCGACTAAAACCAGCCGTCACGCTGGACGATGTAATTCTGCGGCCCTTCGTTGAGAATTACGCCGTTCAGTTTCCCGATGTTCGGCTACTTTCTGATCGTGATATTAGTGTAGTTCGCAATGTGGTACGCATGAACGATGAACAGGTTCTGATGCGTACTGCCGATAAAGTAAAGGAAGTAACCGGTATTCGCAGCGATATCGGAAACCGGGAGTTTCTGCTTACGGTTATCAATGACTATCAATTTATAACAGCACAGTAATGTCTGGGCCAAGTGGGAGCTTGGCCTGGGATACATTTAACGGGCTAAGCCGGAGCTTGGCCCAGACTCTTATGCTCGACTCAATCAAATCGCTCGCTCATCAATACGCGGCTGACCTTATCAAGACCCGCCGACATCTGCATGCTCACCCTGAACTTTCCTTTCAGGAGCGAAATACGGCCCGCTTTGTGGCTGATCAACTGAAAGCGATTGGCATAACTCCGCAGGAAGGGGTTGCCGATACCGGATTAGTCGCCATTATCGAAGGCCGAAATAGTCATTCGGCTGGTTCGCGAGTGGTTGCCCTGCGTGCCGATATGGACGCATTGCCAATCCACGAAGCCAACGATGTTCCCTATAAATCGACCGTGGACGGGGTCATGCATGCCTGTGGCCACGATGTGCACACGGCCAGTTTGCTGGGTGTTGCCCGTATTCTGCACGTGTTGCGCGATCAGTTCGATGGAACGGTAAAGCTGGTGTTCCAGCCGGGCGAAGAGAAAGCGCCGGGTGGCGCTTCGCTCATGATTAAGGAAGGTGTGCTCGAAAATCCGACACCTGCCAGCATGATTGGTCAGCACGTAGCTCCTAATATTCCAGTAGGTAAAATCGGTTTCCGCGAAGGTATGTACATGGCCAGTACCGATGAGTTGTATCTTACTGTTTGGGGTAAAGGTGGCCATGCTGCCATGCCCGATAATCTGGTTGACCCCGTCCTGATTGCGTCGCATATTATTGTGGCCTTACAGCAGATTATAAGCCGTAATCGCCCCCCCGCTAGCCCATCGGTATTATCCTTTGGCCGGTTCATTGCCGACGGTGTTACCAACGTCATTCCAAACGAAGTGACCATTCAGGGTACGTTTCGCTGTATGAACGAAGAATGGCGTGAAGAGGGTAAAAAACGCATGATTAAACTTGCCGAAGGGATTGCCGAAGCGATGGGGGGCTCGTGCGAGTTTACGATTGTTCACGGGTATCCATACCTGAAAAATCATCCAGAATTAACCCGGCGCGTTCGGGCGCAGGCAGTTGAGTATATGGGTGCCGAAAACGTGGTTGATCTTGATTTGTGGATGGCTGGAGAAGATTTCGCGTTCTATTCGCAGGTAGTCGATTCCTGCTTTTACCGACTTGGTACCCGCAACGAAGAACGTGGAATTATATCGGGCGTTCATACCCCAACGTTTGACATCGACGAATCGGCGCTGGAAACGGGTGCAGGCCTGATGAGTTGGCTGGCGGTACGGGAATTGGCGATGGTTTAATCCGTGATCAACGTAGTAAGCCTTTTTCTTAGTAGCGTATTAATAACCAGGCGGTTTGAAACCATCAGTTCGGTTTCAAACCGCTTGTTGTTTATAGTTGATTAGTAACTTTCTAAATAAAATCAGCACGCCAAAACTGAGTCTCCAAATTACACAATCCATTCTCCGATTGTTATACATTTGTACTTCCTTATATCGTTCTATTTGAAAGTCTAATTTGCTTTAAACCTATGAACAGAAGAGACGCCCTCATGCGGGTAGCTGCGTTCGCTGGTGCGACAATGACGTTGCCTGCGTTAGCTGATACGCTCGAAGCCTCGGCTGCCCGACGTGCCCTGACGGGCAAGCCGCTTTTCTTTACGGCCGATCAGGATGCGACCGTCGCTGAACTGGCTGATACGATTATACCAACCACGAAGACCCCCGGTGCTAAAGCTGCTAAGGTGAATGAAGTGATTGATATTATTCTGAAAGACTGCTATAAGCCCGATGATCAGCAACGCTTTTTAGAAGGCCTTGCTTTAACCAACAAACTGAGCCAGGAGGCCTACGGAAAAGCCTTTGTGCAACTCGATCCAACACAGCGTATTGAGATTGTAAAGAAACTCCAGGCGGATGACAAGGCGCAGCGGGCCCAGATGGCCGGTGCTAAAACGGCGGCTAAGGTGGAAAACTCCCAGGCCGACCTGCAAATGCCGGTTGCCAAAAAACAGTATACGCCCTTCTTCTCCATTCTGAAAGACTTGACTTTAACCGGTTATTTCACTTCTGAAATCGGTTGCACACAGGCGCTTGAATACGTGGCCGTTCCTGGTCGTTATGACGGTTGTGTTACACTCAAACCCGGCCAGAAGGCCTGGGCCATTTAATTTAGTATTAGGAGCGAGTAATGAGGAGTGAGAATTCATCCGGCATCAGCCATTCTCACTCCTTACTCCTCACTCCTCACTCCTGAAAAAAATATGAATCTCAATATCGACGCTAAAAAAGATATGACCTACGATGCAATTGTCGTTGGGTCTGGAATTTCGGGTGGATGGGCTGCGAAGGAGCTCACACAGAAAGGGTTGAAAGTGCTAATGCTGGAGCGCGGCCGGGATATCAAACACGTAGAAGGCTACGTAACCGCGACAAATAATCCCTGGGATTTTCCGCATCGGGGGCGTATAACAACCCTGGCGGCCGAAGAATATTGGGCCAATATGCGTACCGGTTACACGGCCAACGAGGAATGGCGGCACCATTTTGAGAATGATAAAGAAAACCCTTATCTCGAAAAACGTAAAGTTGACTGGATTCGGGGCTATCACGTAGGTGGCCGCTCACTGATGTGGGGCCGTCAGAGTTACCGTTGGAACAAAGAAGACTTCATGGCAAATGGCAAAGAAGGTATTGGTGTTGACTGGCCAATTCGTTATGAAGACCTGGCTCCCTGGTACGATCGTGTTGAAGCGTTTGTAGGCGTATCTGGCAGTAAGGACGGTCTGGATGTACTACCAGATGGTAACTTCCTGCCAGCGATGCAGATGAACTGCCTGGAAAAAGAAGCCAAAAAGCGCATCGAAAAGGCATTTCCTGGTCGTACGGTTACGATGGGTCGTACGGCTCACCTAACGGCTCCCAAACAGGTTCACTATGATCTGGGACGGGCGGCTTGCCAATTCCGTAACCAATGTATGCGCGGCTGTCCTTATGGGGCCTACTTTAGTACACAGGCGGCAACGCTGCCTGCGGCCATGAAAACAGGCAAGCTGACGCTACGGCCCGATTCGATTGTTTCGGAAGTACTATACGACGAGAAAAAAGGGAAGGCTACCGGTGTTCGGGTTATTGATCAGAATACGAAAGAGGTGCGGGAGTACTACGCCCGGATTATCTTCCTGAATGCATCAGCTTTTGCCAGTACGTCAATTCTGATGAATTCCAAGTCGCACCGTTTCCCGAATGGTATGGGTAATGAGTCCGATCAACTCGGTCGGAACATTATGGATCACCATTTGGCAGTGGGCGCTTCAGGAACATTTGACGGAATGGAAGACCAATACTACTACGGCCGACGGGCTAATGGCGTGTATGTACCGCGCTATCGGAACTGGGGTGGCGACAAACGGGATTATGTTCGTGGGTTTGGCTATCAGGGTGGTGCTGGCCGGGGCGGTTGGGGCCGTGGAAACGGTATGGACGGCTTTGGGGCCGACTTTAAAGAAAGCCTGACAACGCCTGGTCAGTGGACAATGAGTCTGGGTGGCTTCGGTGAAATGATCGCCGATCCTAACAACCGGATGACGCTCTCGCCTGACCAAAAAGATAAGTGGGGCCTTCCGCTCATCGTATTCGATGCAGCTTATGGCGAAAACGAACGGAAAATGCGGATTGACATGATGAACGATGCTGCCGAAATGCTGCAGGCCGCCGGTCTGAAGAATGTAACGCCCTATAACGACGAATCGAAACACCCAGGCATCGGTATCCACGAAATGGGGACAGCTCGTATGGGTCGCGATCCTAAAACGTCTGTTCTGAATGCGCACAACCAATTGCATGCTGTGAAGAATGTTTTCAATACAGACGGAGCCTGTATGACATCGGCATCTTGTGTAAACCCTTCATTAACGTACATGGCACTTACGGCTCGCGCGGCTGATTTCGCTGTGAAAGAAATGAAGAAGGGTTCGTTGTAAGGAACTGTTGTAGGTAACTATTTTTTGATTGAAGCCGTAAGCCCACAGAGCTTACGGCTTCTTTTTGTTTAGGAGGATTGTCATTGATGCCACAAGTTCCTCTGACAATCAATGACAACGTAGGTGAAATTTGAAAAAAGTTTTAGATAAAAATTGACGACCTGAAAACAATCCACTATTAGTAGAGTTATATGATAGAATAACAAGTAAAATACTCAACGATGAAAAAGATAATGATCATGGGATGTATGCTGGTAGCCGGCATGGCCCTAAGTGCAAATGCACAATCCACGAACACAACAACCAATGCAGGTTCGACCGGCACAACGACTGGTACCTACTCGACTAGCCCCCGGACAAACTCAGGTACAATTCAGCCGCAGACGAATACGGGCGTAAACACTACCAGTCCCCAGACAAATCCTGGTACGATTCAGACTCAGCCGCCTGCAACCAGCACCAATACAACTACACCAACTGGTGTAAATCCAAATCCTGCCAGTACGAGTACTGGCGTGAATACAAGCACAGGCACCTACCAGACCCAACCACAAACGGGTATCAACAATCCTCCGGTAGGTACTGTTAACCCGCCTGTAGGTACTACAACAGGTACAACCTATAGCACGGGAACACCGACCATGAATAGCGGTACTACCACGACGACACCGCCCGATCTACAGAATACAACAGACCGGATGAACAACGGATCAACGGGTAATAATAGCCGGCGTACCAAGAGCAAAACAACCACAACGACTCCCGCAACGACCACTACACCTGCTACCATTCCTCCCGGAAAATAAGGTAGGTGACTAATCGTAACGGAAATAATGAGGATGGGGCCATACCTTTGTAAGGGTATGGCCCCAGTTTTTTATGGTAGAACAGACTTCGTTGATTTCGCTGAATAAATTAACCGTCCAGAGAAATGGACGCGCATTAGTACGGGAACTTTCATTTCAACTCAATTCAAACGAGTGCTGGGCGGTAATTGGGCCAACGGGCAGCGGGAAAACTACGTTTTTGCAAGCGCTTGCCGGTCAATTTCACGCTGGTCCTGCCGTATTATCCCGGCGGGTATCTACAGAATTTGTCTCCTTCAAAGAAGAATCCAGCCGGTTTTCCTATAACGGCTATTTCTACCAGCAACGCTACCAGGCCACTATGAGCGACAGCCCGGAAGGTAGCGATCCCGCTTATAAATCCATTCCAACACTTCGTACTTTTTTACAATTAACCGACTCGTCAGAGTCACTGGCGCTAATTGAGCGATTAGGTCTTACACCCTTATTGGATCGGGCATTTATTAAACTATCGAATGGTCAGACCCGGAAAGCGCGCATTGGTAAAGCGCTCCTAAAGCATCCATCGGTTTTATTGCTGGATAACCCTTTTGTAGGTCTTGATGCCGCTTTTCGGACCGAATTAACGGGTTGGTTAGGCGAACTTACGAAACATGGTTTGACACTGGTAGTAGTAACAGAACCTGATGATATTCCTTCTTTTATAACGCACATAGCTGAAATGGAGAACGGCCAGATTCGGTGGGCAGGTTCTAAAGAAAATTATCGTCCTGGGGATCCTATCTGGCCTGAAATTACTTTACCTGTACTGAAAACAATTGCTCAGGTGGCTGATTTTGAGGAAGCTTTTCAGCTCCGTGATGTAACTGTTCGTTATGGTGATACGGTGATACTGAACGGCATTAATTGGGCCGTTAGGGCGGGGGAGCGCTGGGCTTTATTTGGTCCAAACGGGGCCGGTAAATCAGTTTTGTTGAGCTTGCTCTACGGCGATCATCCGCAGGCATATGCCAATGATGTAAGTGTTTTTGGGCATCGACGCGGCAAATCGGGAGAAAGTATCTGGGATGTAAAACGCCGGATTGGATTTGTCTCGCCCGAATTACATTTATACTTTCCGCAGGGGTTATCTGCCCGGCAGGTAGCGCTCACAGGGTTGACGGATACTCTTACGCCCCCAAACCGGATTTCGCCCGAGACGGAAGAAGATTTATGGAATTTACTTTCGTATTTTGAATTAACCCATCTGATCAATTGCTCATTTGGTACATTATCGGCGGGCGAGCAACGATTGGTTTTATTAGTTCGGGCTTTTCTGAAAAATGCACCTGTCTTGTTACTGGATGAGCCATTCCAGGCAATCGATTCGTTTCATATTCACCTGGCTCGCCACCTGATTGATAGCTTTCAGAATAAGACCATTCTTTTCGTCACCCATAATCAGCGTGAGCTTCCTGATCGCATCGATAAACTCTTTTCAATTTAAACAATACCATGTAGCTGGCAAAAAAAGAGCCATTAGATAGATCGCTCACGTATTGGCCGAAATAATCGATTAAAGTGCCCAACCTTGGCATGGTTTATGAGGAATGCGCCTTCCTTTCTCTATACCAGCGGGAAATGATCGTTTGTTGACAAAATAAAAGGAACAATCCCTTAAATGATCCAATTAGTAGATATTATTTACTAACAAAAGGCTTGGCATGAAATTCGTCTTATAACCCGGTAAGCGACATGAATTGATGACGAAACAACTACTAAATAAATTTATTGGAAATTATGGATGGGCGCTGTTTTGGCTAATGGCATTGCCAAACGTCATGGCCATGTCCTACCCATTGGCCGATACATGTCAGCATCCCGATCCGCCTGTCATTACGGGCTCGGCCAAAGCTATTTGCCGTAATGAATTGGTTACACTTACCGCAACAGGCTGCGTAGGCACCGTTATTTGGTCAAATGGGGATATTGGCAATAGCATTACTCTAAAACCGCAGCAGACCACAAAATACACGGCTATTTGTCGCGCTAAACCCGGTTGTATTAGTTGCTTTGCCGACGTCTGGAAGGTCACGGTTAATACGCCCAACGCTCCCACGGTAACAGCCTCCTCAAAGCTCATCTGTCCTAACGATGTTGCCACGTTAACGGCATCGACCTGCAAAGGAACTATCCACTGGATCAGTCAGGATGGAAGTAGGCAGGATACAGGATCTGTATGGACAGGCAAATTACAGACAACAGCTAGCTTCCGGGCCACCTGTGAACAGAACAACTGTATTAGTAATCCATCTATTCCTGTTTCAGTACAGGTAGCCCTCCCCAGTGCACCGACGATTTCGGCCGACAAACCTGAAATCTGCGCTGGACAGTCTGTGCAGTTACGGGCATCTGGCTGTGTGGGTATCGTTCGCTGGATGGATGGAAGCGAGGGGATCGTACGAACGGTAAACCCTAATAAAACAATACATTACAGCGCTGTATGCCAGGTTGGTTCATGCCATAGCGACAGCGCTAAAGCCGTATCGGTAGTAGTGCGTTTAGTGGATCAGAAGTTGAATTTGCTAACGACACTTACCAATGTTTGCCCCTTCCAGACGGCAGATTTGTCGAAAGCCATTACAGGACAAATTGGTTCAGTCGTACGCTATGAATTCCGAACAGCACCATCTAGTTCAGCACCTGCTGTTCAATCGCCAGGGGCGGTGACAGCCGGAACTTATTATATTTTCGGTCGTAATGCAGAAGGTTGTTATACGGAACCTGTACCCATAACTGTAACAAGCACACCTTGTAAAAATGGCATTGCACCTTGTTTGAGTAACCCAGCTACAGTGGCTATCCGGCTGGATTCGATTGACTGGACCAAGGGCATTGTGCAACTAAAAGGGCAATTGGGTGGTTCTGCAACTCAGCCCACCTGGCAAAGCGATGGTGGAGGCCTATTTACAGACACAGGTGTAAATGCTCGTTATCTGTTCTCAGAAACCGATCGGCAACGGGGCACAACTACTTTTATGCTTTCAGTAGCTGACCCCGATGGTAGCGGTCCCTGTGTAGGTATGTCAGCTCAACAGACCATGAGTGCGCCATCCCGAGAATTGGTAGGTTTGAGCAAGAAAGCGAGTGAACCAATCTGGGTAGTTGACGGGAAAGAACGTTTGGTTGAATTCACTTACCAACTTATTGTTGCAAATATGGGTAAAAACGCCCTGAAACATGTTCAGGTAGCCGATAACTTAGACGTAGCGTTCTCTGGTGTAGGTGCGCAAATCCATTCCGTACGTGTACGGGCCGATAGTAATTTAGCGATTAATCCAGCCTATACAGGCCGTGGTGTCGACACAACATTAATAACTGGTGGGAGCCTGCCTGCCAACGGACATGGACGCATCTGGTTGACTGTACAGGTAAATGTGAGTCAGGCCAGCACGCTAACCTTCACGAATATAGCCTCGGCTCAGGCTATCGACGCCAATGGGGGACTTTGCCGTGACCGTTCGACAAATGGTATTGATGCCGACCCTGATCAGAATGGCAATCCAGCCGACAATGATGAACCAACAACTATTGTACTTCACTCGTTACAATCGGAAGAAAGTGAAACGGTATTTATTCCCGAGGGTTTTTCGCCCAACGGCGATGGGATTAATGATCGATTCGTTATCCAGCGAGTGCCTGTTGGGGTAACTATTCAACTGGACATTTATAATCGATGGGGAAATTTGGTTTATCAAAACACAAATTATGTGAATGATTGGGATGGTTCGTCAAATCAAGGTGTCAAAGTAGCTGATACAAAACAAGGCCTTCCCGATGGCACCTATTATTACCAGGTTCGACTGAGTGATGGACGAGAATTTGTCCGATTCCTGACACTGGCCCGATAAGTTTTTTAGCAATGATTTTAGGTCAAATTCGTTTGCCGAATGGGAGTAAAACGATTGATCGTAGGGTCTAAGTAGGACACCAATGAGTAAGAATTGGATAACGTGGATTTTGGGAGGATTTCTGTGGCTGGGCTCGATAACGGCTTGGGCACAGACCGATTCTCTGTTGCAGCAGGCTGACCGTTTGCTCAACTATAAAGCGTATGGACGAGCAATAGAAGCTTACTCGCAAATCTTAACCGAGCAGGCGGATCAGCTCACGCCTACACAGAAATCAACAGCTCAAAGCCGTATAGCGTATGCCTACAAGCAGGTTGGTGATGGGCAAAAAGCGGAGCGTTATTATCGGGAAGCACTGGCTAATGGTGCTAATGAAGATCCACAACAGGTACTACAGTTTGCGCAGACACTAGTGGGTAATGGTAAATTTCAGGAAGGTCAGAAGCAATTTGAACGCTATACACAACTAAAGGATAAACAGCCTACCCGACAATCCATCACTCCGCCACCGGGAACGAATAAGGCGGGTAGCCGAAAAGAAGCGGTAAAATATCGGTTAGAATATCTGGCGTTTAATACATCTGGAGAAGAGTTTAGTCCAGCCTTTTACCAGGACGGGCTCGTGTATGTGGCCGGGAAAAAAGGTGGCTCGGCTATTGAAACAACCGGCAGTGGGGGAGGATCAGGTTATCTGGATCTGCTGTACATACCCAACCGAAATAACCTGAAAGCAGCTAGTATCATTAATGCGGATGGTAGCACCAGTAAAGCTTCTAATGAACGGGCTAAAACCGATCGACAGACTGATAATAGCAACTATGGACGCCAAACGGCTAATGACTCGCCAACGGTTCCAAATTTTAGTGAAGGAATTAACATCTCATCGGGACTAGGCTACGAAGTGAGTCCCCAGAATGCGTCGAAACGATTTAGTCGTACACTTAATACGAAATATCACGAAGGTCCAGCCACATTCTCACAGGATGGCTCACAAATTATTTTTACCCGTAATAATTACAACAATGGTCGGGCAAATAAGAGTACAGAAGGGGTAAACAAGCTTAAACTCTACACGGCGATCCAGCAAAACGGTGCCTGGACAGATATTGTTGAGCTACCTTTCAATAGTGATGAATATTCGGTTGGTCATCCTGCGCTGAGCCACGATGATGCTTTACTCTATTTCGCATCGGATATGCCCGGTGGCTTTGGGGGTACTGATCTATACGTTACCCGTTTTCAGGATGGGCGATGGAGTCGCCCGGTCAATCTGGGGAGTACGATTAACACAAAAGGCAACGAATTATTTCCCTTTGTCGATGAAGGCGGTAACCTGTATTTCTCGACGGATGGCCATAAGGGTCTGGGTGGATTAGATGTGTTTTTTGCAACCTTAAGCCAGGGCATCACCGTTCAATCGGTGGAGCATCTCGACGCGCCAATTAACTCCCCGCAGGATGATTTTGGGTTGATTACAGATGCGAACCGTCAGGGAGGTTATTTTAGTAGTAACCGGCGGGATGGCAATGATGATATTTACCGATTTGTGCGGGAAAGTTCACTATATGGTTGTCGCGATCTGGTCATCCGACTGTACGATACACATACCGAACAGCCTCTGGATAGTGTTAACGTATTGGTTAAATCACGGGGAGAGGGTCGTCCAGATAAAACCCTGACCAGTGACCAGAACGGGTACGTCAGAATTTGCCTGGAAGGAACGAATGACTTTATTTTCCAGGCCAGTCGCGACGGCTACATTAACAGTACGGTAGGCTTTACAAACCGCGCTATAACAGACGATCAACCCAGTCGACTTGAGATTGGCCTGATAAAGCCAACGGTTATTATGGATACGATTCCGGCGGTAAATACCAACGTTGCGCTAACCCGTTCGCGGGTTCGTGGAGTGGTGGTGAGTGAACGGGATCACCGCCCAATTGAGGGAGTAACGGTCAAACTCCGTAATGAATGCGACCGCACCCAGCTTGAGTACGTAACCGGACCCGATGGGCGCTATACATTCGATATCAATGAGGGCTGCGATTATACATTAGTAGCCTCGAAGCCTGCATTTGGCACGAACACCAATAAAATAAAGCGGTTACCTAAAAAGGCCAAACCTAAAGAGCTGTCCGCTGATTTGAAGATGCTCAGTGTGGGGGATGTAGTAACGATCGACAATATTTACTATGACCTTGACCAGTCCAGCCTTCGGCCCGATGCTTCGCGCGAGTTAGATAAAGTCGTAGCAACCATGCGCAAGTACCCAACGCTGATTATCGAAATTCGCTCCCATACCGATAGCCGGGGTGAAGCTGAACGCAACAAAGTGCTGTCCTTGCAACGTGCCAAAGCAGTGGCTAACTACTTAGTATCGAAAGGAATCAGCCGTCGGCGTATGGCCACCCTGGGCATGGGCGAGTCGCAATTAGTGAACAACTGTACTGATGGCGTGATTTGTACCGAAGCGGAGCACCAGCGTAACCGCCGAACGGAATTTAAAGTTGTGGCGATAAAGTAAAGTTGTGGCTATAAAGTAAATCTGTCCACATCTTACATCTCAATCATCTTTAAAGAGATGTATTAGCCTGTCTTTGTATTATATATTATATTATTTCATGGGGCACTAGCCACTCGGTTACGGTATTCGATAAGAAAGCCCTGATTCTAAAAATAATCGAACGAACAGTCCGATTAAATTAACCCTTCCATATAATTGTCGTTGTGTAACGTGAGGTTGCACCACCTTCGATTCTGAAGTTTCCCCGCTCTTTCTATGTAAATAGAACGAAAAATTCGCTCAGTGTTTAGAAATTCGACAAAAAGATTGTGACGAGACTGTAAACCATTCGTCCAACGCTGATAAAAAAACGGATACAAATTTTATTCACTAAATGTGCTTTATTTACTATCCAATCTATCGAATAAAGCAAGTATCTGATCGTAAGCTTAACTACACTAATTTCTTAATCATTGAAATCATGAGAGTAAACAACTTTATTCCAAGGTGTTTTACCATTCTCACCCTTCTATTTCTATTTTCATGTCAGAAAAGTTTTGACATAGTCGATTCGCTTCGGGAGAATAAATCAGAAGAATTATCTATAGAAAATGCTCAACAGTGGTTTGTTGAAAAACATACTAGTGCAAATTCTCGCCAAAGCTCAGAGAATGCTAAAACACCAAACTGGAATCGGGCTCTGTATCTGGATTTTGAATTTGGCGAAGCAGTGGTTACACCGTTGATCTATCAGCAAAACTATTCAGTATCTTTTATAAAAAATAAGAACACCAGTAAGCAGAGTCCCAAAGCAACAATGTCATTAAATTCGTTAAACTATCTTTTAGTTTACAAGGATAAAGATAACAAGTATGTAGAGGAAATAGTGAGTATTATTCCAGAAGAAGAATATGTATTCCAATCAAACTACATGAAGAAAAATGTTTCTTTTAGTGGAATCATACAAGTAAAAGACTGGGAGGGAAACATAGCCAAAGGATATATTTATGATAATAATAAACTTATAGGTAAGATAACTGATACCAAGAATGCAAGGTTATTATTAGATTGTTACGAAACATCTTATTATTCATGTCCATCTGAAAACTTATCGTCAAGCGGTGAAGTCATGAATTACCAAGGTTGTAATTTTTTGTATTCTTCAACAAGTTGTTTTGCAAGTTCAGGTTCAAGTGATGGTAATGGCTATTCAAGTATTGTAGGATTTAATGCAGCAGAATCACCCGTTGAAAAAGCAAGAAAGCTGGCCGCTAAAGTACCACAAGCATACAAGCAAAATTTGCAATGCGTACCATTTGCCAATGCTTTGAAAAAGACTATGCAAATGAACAATATTAGTGGGAAACTGTTGGAAGTTAGAACCACCGTTCCAAATCAAAATATTATGAGTGATTTATATCAATCTGGTAATGTGCCAATTGCAACGAATGGTTATCATCAGGCCATACAAGTAGGCGATACAGTATTTGATAATTTAAATTCAGGTGGAGTTGACTACAATTCATGGCGTGGCGCTTTGGCAGCCCCTAGTACCTTAGTCGTGACGTCTTCGGATTTCTGAAATTTATTAAAATAGCCAAACAGCCACGAATAGATTCTACTGCTGTTTGGCTATTTTAATACTTATAAATTTTACTTATCTACATTCTTGTAAACTTTTGTTGAGTATGGAAATCAATAAAATAGATAGCATTTATAATTTCCTTCGTTCTGAGGAATTTAGAAGGAGACCGGCTATGTTTATCGGAAAAATTTCAATTTTTGAGCTTAGAGCTTATACAGATGGCTATAGAATGTCCTTATTGATACACAACATTGAGGAGGATAACAATATTTTTAATAGTAATGCCTTTGGTGATTTTGTTGCAGAACGTTATAATAGACCGGCGCAAGCAGGATGG
Source organism: Spirosoma sp. KCTC 42546 (assembly GCF_006965485.1). Taxonomy (NCBI): domain Bacteria; kingdom Pseudomonadati; phylum Bacteroidota; class Cytophagia; order Cytophagales; family Cytophagaceae; genus Spirosoma; species Spirosoma sp. KCTC 42546. The sequence continues at coordinate 8,038,832 of NZ_CP041360.1, read as the reverse complement.
GATAAAAATATTTGGTCTGAGAATTATGGTGATGAATATCAGTCATTTAGAGATTTTTTTCGCCTTTTTGATGAATTTTTCGGAGAAAAGAAAGAAGATACGTACTACGAAAATCTTTTGGCTCCATATAGAAAATAAAATAAACAAATGAAAGAAACGAACACGCTTTACGAACTTCTGCGTTCTGAGGAATTCAGAAGAAGACCTGCTATGTTTATTGGTAAACTGTCTATACTTCAATTGGCTTCGTATATTAATGGTTATAGAAAAGGATTATCAATGCATAGCATTATAGAAAACAATAGCTTCGATGAAACTGCTTTTAGTGATTTGGTAGCAAAGTACTATGATAGACCTGTACCAGCGCAAGCAGGTTGGGCACTTACTATTTGGGCTGAAAACTATGCTGATGAAACTCAATCATTTATGATGTTTTTTTTGCTCTTTGATGAGCTTATCGGAGAAGTGAAAGAGCATAGTTTTTACTATAATCTTTCCTTATTATATCAAGATCGGCTTAAGCAAGAGGAAATTATATTTGATTAAGTCGTTTTGCAAAGATTCCTCGGGCCTTGTCCACTATGTGCTTTTTATAGGCTATTTCTTTTATGAATTAACGAATAAAGTTAAATTTGATGACCGGGTTGCCGGAGCGATGTTTCTCTATTTCGCATCATTCATCATTAATGCTTACATTCCCTTCCTGCAAAATCAACCTCGGCTTACGGATCACTGAAAAGCGGTCTGACGGCTTTCATAACCTGCAATCGTGCTTTTATCCCGTTAGTTGGGGTGATGTGCTGGAAATAATTCCGGCTGATAAATTTAGCTTTAGTAGTAGCGGTTTACTCATTCCCGGCGATCTCCAGGGCAATCTTTGTGTTCGGGCTTATTCACTATTGAAAGCCGACGTTGATCTTCCACCTGTTCAAATGCACCTCCATAAACTTGTACCGATTGGGGCTGGACTAGGTGGAGGTTCCGCTGATGCAGCTTTTGTATTGAGATCACTTAATGAACAATTTGGGTTGGGGCTGAGTGTTTCCCAATTGGAAGATTATGCCCGTCAGCTTGGCAGTGACTGCGCTTTTTTTATCCAGAATCGGCCGTTGTATTGTGTAGAAAAAGGCGATGTATTTTCGGAGATTCCGCTTGACCTGACGGGCTACCATATCGTGCTCGTTTACCCAAATCTGGCTATTTCCACCGCCGAGGCCTACGCTGGTGTTCGACCTCGCCAACCTGAAATCTCGTTGTCCGAGCAATTACAAATGCCGATTGATAGCTGGCGCGATACGGTGCATAATGATTTTGAAGATAGCCTGTTTCCCCGATATCCGGTTTTGGCTCAGATTAAGCAGCAGCTTTATGAGGCTGGAGCTGTATACGCTAGCATGAGCGGTTCGGGATCAACGGTGTACGGAATTTTCAATACCCCTATTGTTACCCCAAACCAATTTTCGGCCTACCGCGTTTGGAAAGGAGAATTATAAAAAAAGTTTGTAGTTTGTGGTTCGTAGTGTATGTCGGACTACTAAGCCTGAAACGGGCAGCCTTGTGGAACTACCAACAGCGCATTACCAATTATTAAGCACTCTATGAGCAATTTCGTGACCAAACGGCGAGAGCCGTTCCGTTTTATGGTCTGGATGGGTATTGCCAGTAGTGTAATGATTTTCACGATGTTGTTGGTGGCCTATGTAGTTCGTCGGACTGGATCAGGGTGGGCCACAATAAAGCTGCCTACTGTCTTTTTAATCAGTACCGTCGTGATCATGCTGAGCAGCTTTACACTCAACAATGCCACATTGGCATTCCGGCACGAACGCTTCGCAAGCTACCGAACTAATTTAGCCACTACACTTGGATTGGGGATTCTCTTTATGCTATTACAAGGCTGGGGTTGGCGGCAAATGGTCCTGGCTGGTATTGGACTAAAGAGCAACCCGGCAGGCGGATTCATCTACATTATATCCGGAATTCATTTGCTTCACATTCTGGTTGGTCTAATTTTCCTTGGGATTATTTTGGGAGAAGCCCTACTCCGCCGACCCTATATCGACTCATTTGTATATAGCGTAAATCCACCAAACCGGCTTAAAATCAAACTAATTACGCTTTATTGGCATTTTGTCGACATCCTTTGGATCGGCTTATTTCTTTTCCTGCTTGTTCATCATGGCATCAATTGGCACCTGTCTTTATAGCAACTAGCTGATTTTAGGGCTTTATCGCGTTATTTGTAGTAAATAATACAGTTGTTACGTACCAGAACTTCATGAAAAGAATCATTCTCTGGGCTGGATTGTGGTTGCTAAGCTTACCATCCTTCGCTCAAACGTCTTCATCAACACCCGCGCCGGGTTCAAAATATGACCCTCTTGCGCTATTCCACCCGTTATTTAACATGCAGCCTGGGAATGACTATCGTACCGGTAGTGGTGCACCTGGGCCTAATTACTGGCAGAATCGGTCAGATTATCAGATCAACGTTACGCTCGATGATCAGAAAAATACCATTACGGGCGAAGTGACGATTACCTACAAAAATAACTCCCCCGAGGCCCTAGCCTACTTGTGGCTTCAATTGGATCAGAATGCCTTTAGCGATACCTCACGGGCGGCTAAAACGACACCTGTTTCGGGTGGCCGATTTGGGAATCTGGGCTTTGCGGGTGGACTGACTATCTCAAGCGTAACCGTCGATGAGGGCAAGGGCAAGTTTGTGGCAACTCCTTACGAAATTACGGATACCCGTATGCAGGTGCGCCTGGCCGAACCCGTAAAACCAAAGGGTGACGTTGTAAAAGTCAAAGTGGCCTATAGCTTCAAAATTCCAGAATACGGCTCCGACCGGATGGGTCAGCTTCAGCGTAAGGATGGAATAATCTATGAGATTGCCCAATGGTACCCACGTATGTGTGTATATGATGACATCGAAGGCTGGAACGTGCTTCCTTATCTGGGTGCAGGTGAGTTCTACCTCGACTACGGCGATTATGAATACACCGTTACGGCTCCCTGGGATCATATTGTGGTAGGTTCCGGTGAATTACTGAATCCAAACGACGTGCTGACTGCCGAACAGATTAAACGACTGGATCAGGCCCGTAAAAGTGATCAAACCGTAATTATTCGGGGAAAAGATGAGGTGACGAATGCGAATAGCCGCCCGAAAAAGTCTGGTACACTGACCTGGAAATTCCGTTGCCTGAATACGCGCGACGTAGCCTGGGCTTCGTCACGCGCCTTTGTATGGGATGCTGCCAAAATGAATCTGCCAAGTGGTAAAGCGGCCCTCGCCCAATCAGTTTACCCAGCCGAAAGTGCAACCAATGATTCCTGGAATCGCTCAACGGAGTACGTGAAAGGGTGCGTTGAGTACTATTCAAAATACCTGTATGAATTCAGCTACCCTGTAGCGACGAATGTGGCGGGTATAGTGGGTGGTATGGAGTATCCCGGAATTATTTTCTGTGATCATAAAGACAAGAAAGATGCACTTTGGGGAGTAACAGACCACGAGTTTGGCCATAACTGGTTCCCGATGATTGTGGGAAACAACGAGCGTAAGTTTCCCTGGATGGACGAAGGTTTCAATACCTTTATCAATACTCTTTCGACGGCTAATTTCAATAAGGGCGAATACAACCGCGAGCGCGGCACGATGCACGATCTGGCACCCGCCTTATTCTACCCTGCCGAGCCAATCATGACCATCCCTGATGTTCAGCAGGCAAGGGCTTTGGGTATTCTGGCCTATTACAAGCCAGGTATGGGGCTGAAACTTCTACGTGATGTAATTCTCGGTCCTGATCGCTTCGACTTTGCCTTCCGAAATTACGTAAATCGCTGGGCGTTCAAACACCCGACTCCCTATGATTTCTTCCGCAGCATTGAAGATGGCGCTGGTGAAGATTTAGGCTGGTTCTGGCGAGGATTCTTCTACGAGACCTGGAAACTAGACCAAAGCGTTAAAGAAGTGAAATACGTTGACGGCGCGGCTGATAAAGGATCACTGATCTCGATTGAAAACCTCGAAAAAATGGCCATGCCCGTTACAATTGAAGTGACGGAATCTAACGGTAAGAAAGGTCGTGTGAATCTGCCTGTAGAAGTCTGGCAGCGGGGTGGTTCCTGGACGTTTAAATACAATTCGACCTCACCCCTGAAAACAGTTGTTATTGACCCCGACGAAAAACTGCCGGATGTCAATGAAAAGAACAACGTTTGGCGGGCAGAAGCGCAGTAGGAGAGTATAAATGGAGGAAGGGGAAGAGAAGGAGTAAAGGAAAAAAGGTTGGCGTGAAAAGCTCCTTTTCCCTTTACTCCTTCTCCTCCCCTTCCTCCATTTATACTTCTACCAACATAGCTCCATACGAATAACCGCCCCCGAACACGGTGATGACGATCCGTTGGCCCTTTTGAAATGTATCCCACTTTTCAGACAGTGCGATGGCACAACCGGCACAGCCCGTATTTCCGTAGCGTTGAATATTAGAAATCAGTTTCTCTTCTGGTAAGCCAAGGGTGTTCATTACGTTCCTGGATATCCGTAGATTAGCCTGGTGGGGCAAAATATAATCTACATCGGCCAGGGTCAGGCCGCATCGTTCAAGCACTTGTAGGCTAGCCTTAGGCATGTATTGACAGGCGTTAATAAAGACGTCGCGTCCGTGAGGCATAGTAACACCACCATCGGCAGGTTTCATCATCACACCCGTAGTCGCTTTGGGTGTATGCGCAGCTCCACCTGTCAAGAGGCCTTTAATGGAAAAATCCCCTTCGCTCTGCCGTTCCTTTGTAATCAGTAGGGCTGCTGCACCATCTCCCCATAAATGCCCGGAAATAGTATCCTGTTCATTATAGTAAAGCGTATTATGCTCCGATACGATGACGAGCGCATAACTGGCTTTATTTAAAGCAAAGTAACCTTCAACTACCTCAATTGCATTAAGAAGTGACGAGCAGGCAGATGAAATTGAAACCGCTGGAATATCGGCTATACCGAGATAATGCTGGGCTTCATGAGCAATGGAAACAATTGTATCGTAAGGCGTATAGGTTCCGCCTACAATCAAATCAACTTTGGAGAGATCGGCTTTATCCTGAAGTTGCTTAACAACCTCAATGGTCATGGTATTCGTATTCTCGCCGGGAGCAGCTTTTCGTCGCTCCACAATTCCAGTGCGTTCGATAATCCAGTCGCTGGACAGGCCATTGAGCTGGGTAAAATGTTCGTTGCCAACTACCTGGGTTGGTAGGTAATGGCTTACTGCGTGAATGTACATCAGGCCAAATAAGTTGGGCTATCACTCAGATAACCCTTAATTAATGTCTAAAGTTAAATCCTTCCGGGAAAACGTAGTATTGAACATTGGAACAATACCACAAACTATTCAATATGTCTTGTTTTTGTCCTAATACCAGGCTTGTTAAACACCAGAAAGTATGCGTTCATAAAAAATAAGCAGCTTACGAGCCTCACTAGTCCAGTTGTAAAATTGCTCTACAGCCCTAAAACCCCGCTGACCCATGAGTCGCGCTGCATCTGGATGATCCGCCAGGTAGATGAGTGCTTCTGCAAGTTGAGCTGGCTTATAAGGCGAAACACAGAATCCGCATTGATGACGTTCGACTATATCTTGATACAAAGTAAAATCTGAGGTAATAACAGGTAAACCCAGGGCCATATATTCAAATAACTTGGTAGGGTACGATTCAGGATAGTCACCTACGGGTTTAAGTAATGCTAGCCCCACTGTTGCACCAACGGCCTGTTTGAAAGCGATCCGTTGATCGGTATAGCCATAGAAGTGTATATTATCCTGAACATCACTAAAAAAAGGAAGCGTAGCCAGATCACGTTCAGTAAACCTACGTTGACCGAACAAATGCAGATTGAAATTTGGATAAGTTGTCTTGAGTTGAGCCAGCGCTTCGACAAGCGTATCGAACGCCCGCTCGAAACTGAGCCAGCCAATATAGAAAAACGATGGCTGCGCAAGGTTAGGGCTATAGGGCTGTTGAAATGGTTCAAGAAAGGGAAGTAATGGATAATTGTAGATCACTTCGTGGGGCTTGGCCAGCGTTGTATAGGTATTCAGATAGCCATGTTCAGTAAAAATCAGGTAGAAGTGTTTTCGAGCGAGATGGTCAAACCAAGCGAATACAGTTGTCAGCAAAAAACCATTATTGATGGTTTTAAGATGCATTTTTTTGTGTAGATTTTCCTGTACTTCATAAATGACTTTCGCTCCCAGCAGTTGAAATACATAGGCAAATGGCAGAAATTCGGGTACATACACATGCACAAGTTTCGGGCGTAACCATAGGCATCGAAGTAGAATAAACGGGCAGGTCAACAGAATTCGCCAGATAACACGTCGGAAGTAGGGTAACCGGATAAAATGAATTGCGGGAGCAATAGTAGGATCAGCATTGGGTAGGGCACAAAATACCTCGTATTGTTCAGAAAGGGTCTGGCATTGTTTGAAGACTATTCGCGGGTCTTGCGGTTGGTGAGCAGTACTAACATGCAGAACACGAACTTTTCTCATAAAACACGGCCATAACTGCTGGGGCAATTCTGACTCCTAATCATTTTATTATGCCAAAAGTACGCAGTTCTTCGTCAATCTTTTGATTCCAGCGCTCCTGAGCGGCCTGATTGATACTGTGATTCGTTTCATCGTCGTACTGCGTCTGCATGCGGTTCAGTTCACGGTAGGACTCAATGAATTGGTATTGAGCAATGCTGTTGTAATCTTCCAGGGTCAGACTATCTGGATGAAGCCTGCGTTTAAATCGCTCGACAATAATTTTTGTAATGTCAAAATGGCGCTGCTCGTGATTTAATGCATAAGCCGTTCTGGCATCGGATCGCCCCCAGGATGAAGTTTTCAGCATATACGCTTTTGCATTCAGGTTAAGAATAATAACGCCATCCTTAACCGTGCTTTTACCCTCGTAGGAGAAACTGGTAAAGACTTCGGCAGCATAATGGCTCCCTTTACGCGGTGCAGCCTGGAAATCGGCCCAGGTTAATTTTCGGGTAGGATTGTAGTGTACCGTATCATCATCCGTAATTCGCGTATCATCGATAAAGTTAATTTTGAGGCTCCGGGCTAACTTCTCATTGCGCCCGCTTTCCCGATTCATGTACTCATTTAGGGTCTTTAAGGAAGAAACAAGTGCCTGACGAATAGTTTGTTCAATCACCGATGTCTGATCAATAGGTCGTGTATAATTTGCACTCCCTCTATAATCAGTTAGCTGGGTGCTGGTTTCAGTTCCTGCGTCATCTTTGCCCAATAGTTCAAATGTAACTGCAAAGGTGAATTGACCGGTTACACGAGTACCTTTTGCCGTCTCGCTCACTCGGCACTGGCGGATTCGCATAGCAATAGGGCGCAACTTCTTATTTTGTTTCAGCCCCTGGTTAATAAACTGCTGGAAACTAGCAGCTACCCCTCGCTCTAAGTCAACGGGGTAAACAGGTTGGTTAGGGACCAAAGCTAAGCGGGCAATGGGACCTCCTTCTGTACGTTGATCCGTAACCGTAGCAATGTAAAACTCTTTAGGAGTAAAGGGCAACGATTCAGAGCGCAGCCGAATGGAGGAGCCTGGTTGCTGAAACGATAGAAACAGCAAGCCGATTAATAGCGAAAATAATCGGAGAGAAAAATGCATTAAGCCAACAGACCTATAGTTCGGTCATATACCTTCAGTAACGAAATCGTGAGACTAATCGTACCGATCGTAAAACTTCCGGTAGATTCGGAAACCTGCTCAATGAGCGTCCATAAACCTAGTTCATTTTTTCGCCAGACCTCGATCTCAACTGCCTGTGAGTTAATTAAGATATACTCTTGAAGCGAAGGAATTTTTCGATATCGTTGAAATTTCCGACCTCGGTCATAGTCTTCTGTCCCATCCAATAAAACTTCAATGAGCACGACCGGATTAAGCAGGTTATCGAATTCATCGTCTATTAATTGTGGTTCTCCACACACAATCACAATATCAGGATAGGCAAACAGGGTCGTTTCGGGTAAATGAACGCGCATGTCCGAAGAGAACGATTGACAGTCACTTCCCCGTAATGCAATATAAATTTCACCCGATACATTTTCTTTGATACGATTGTATTGTTTAGATGCACCTGCCATTGGTAAAGTTTCTCCCTGATAATATTCACTTTTTTCAAGGGCAACACGCTCCATGGACAGATACGCTTCCTGCGTAATGAATTGTCGTTGTTCTGCTATCATTACCTTAAAAAATTATCCCTCCAATTTGTATCAGCTAAGATACGAATGGGAGGGATGGGAATCAATGTATTTATCTGGCTAGTCAATCAGCATTGCCTTGCCACTCATCAGGTCGTTTTCTACCGTTTTATACTTGACATCCCGTTTTACGGTGCCATCGACGTACTGCACATTAACACGGGCATTGCGGTCCAGTTTTGCTACGCGTACCGGTGCCTGGCGTTGAGCAGGCATTGGTGGTGCCCCAGCGCCCATCGCGTCATTTTCGGCCATACGACGGGCGTATTCCTCAGGACCAGTAGCCAGGTGATCATCATCGAAGTCTTCAATATTGGTATGAAGCTTCGGTTGTGGCTGCGGACGGCGTTGCGTTGGCGCCTGACGGATTTCCTGCTGTATTTCCTGGGCTTCCTGTGCTGGAATGTCGGCTTTGGTCAGGAAGTTGATGGTATCAAAATTGACCTTGTTGAGGAATCGCTTGAACAATTCTACTGACTCAAACTTGTACACCAGCAAGGGGTCTTTCTGCTCAAACACGGCATTCTGTACCGATTGCTTCAGATCGTCCATTTCGCGCAGGTGTTCCTTCCACTCCTGGTCAATAACGGATAGCGTTACGGCTTTTTCCATTTCCGTCACGATTTCGCGACCACCACTTTCAACAGCCTTTTGCAGATCAGCCACAACCGTTAATTCATGAATACCATCCGAAAATGGTACGACGATGTTTTTAATCTGGTGGCCCTGCTCATTCAGCACCTGGGTTAAAATCGGCAGCGCTTTATCGGCAATGGCGTGATTCTTCGCCTGATAATTGGCTTCTGCTTCGTTATAGAGATGCCGAATCTGATCCGGTTTTTTCTTGGCAGCAAACTCTTGAGCAGTCAGCGTCGGTGAAAGTCCCAGTGTGGTTAACAACTGAAGTTTTACTTCTTCGTAGTTTCCTTCCGAATTGTTGACGGTTTCTTCAACCACATCATACATTGTATTGGCAATGTCGAGTGGCAAACGGTCGCCAAACAACGCATTCCGACGACGTTTATAGATGGCTTCACGCTGATAATTCATGACGTCATCGTATTCAAGCAGCCGTTTCCGAATGCCGAAGTTATTTTCTTCGACTTTCTTCTGGGCCCGTTCGATCGATTTCGTAATCATCGAGTGTTGAATTACCTCGCCCTCTTCGAGACCCATGCGGTCCATCACTTTGGCAATCCGCTCCGACCCGAACAAGCGCATCAGGCTATCTTCAAGTGAAACGAAGAACTGCGATGTCCCTGGGTCACCCTGACGGCCTGCCCGGCCACGCAACTGCCGGTCAACCCGACGTGATTCGTGGCGTTCAGTACCGATAATGGCCAAGCCACCAGCGGCACGTGATTCTGGCGTTAACTTAATATCTGTACCCCGGCCAGCCATGTTGGTTGCAATCGTAACCGTGCCAGGAAAACCTGCGGAGGCTACAATTTCGGCTTCACGCTGGTGATACTTCGCGTTCAGAACCTGGTGCTGTATCTTACGCATGGTCAGAAAACGGCTCAGTAATTCAGAGTTTTCAACCGATGTTGTACCAACGAGTACAGGGCGTCCTTTCTCAACCAAGCTGGCGATTTCGTCAACTACTGCGTTGTATTTTTCGCGCACTGAGCGATATACTTTGTCTTCTTCGTCGGCCCGGCTAATAGCCCGGTTCGTTGGAATGACGACAACGTCCATTTTGTAAATCTGCCAGAATTCAGATGCTTCCGTCTCAGCTGTACCCGTCATACCAGCCCGCTTGTGATACATACGGAAGTAGTTTTGGAGCGTAACCGTGGCATAGGTTTGTGTGGCATCTTCAACCTTCACATTTTCCTTGGCTTCAACGGCCTGGTGCAATCCGTCCGACCAACGCCGGCCTTCCATAATCCTGCCTGTTTGCTCATCAACAATTTTCACCTTACCGTCCATAATGACGTACTCGGTGTCTTTCTCGAACAACGTGAATGCTTTCAGTAATTGGTTAACCGTATTGATCCGTTGCGTTTTAACGGCGTAGTCACGGATAACGGCTTCTTTATGGAGAATTTTCTCCTGCTCCGAAAATTCCGCGTCTTTTTCAATGACGTTGAGGTCGATTGACAGATCCGGGAGAATGAAGAAGTTAGGATCTTCGCCCGAGCCGGTAATATAGTCGATGCCTTTTTCGGTTAAATCGATACCATTATGGCGCTCATCAATGGTAAAATAGAGCGGGGCATCCGCTTCGGGCATCAGTTTCTGGTTTTCAGCCAGATAAATCGATTCTGTTTTTTGAAGTAATGCTTTGTTACCTGTTTCCGACAGAAACTTAATAAGGGGCTTATGTTTGGGTAGACCGCGATGTGCCCTAAACAAAGACAGGCCACCTTCTTTTTCATCACCAGCCGCAATTTTCTTTTTGGCATCGTTCAGGAAATCGTACACTAACTTACGTTGTGCTTCCACCACGCGTGCCACACGGGGTTTCAATTCGATATAATCCTGCTCATCGCCACGAGGTACAGGACCGCTAATGATCAGCGGGGTACGGGCATCATCAATCAGGACTGAGTCAACCTCATCCACCATGGCATAATGGTGTTTCCGCTGAACCAGTTCGCTTGGTTCACGGGCCATGTTATCGCGGAGGTAATCAAAACCGAACTCGTTATTAGTACCATAGGTAATATCGGCGAGATAGGCGTTTTTCCGCTGGTCAGAATTAGGCTGATGCTTGTCGATACAATCTACCCGAAGGCCATGAAACTCAAACAGAGGTGCCATCCATTCGGAGTCACGCTTGGCCAGGTAATCATTGACCGTTACAATATGCACACCTCGCCCCGCCAGACCATTCAGGAAGGCTGGGAAAGTAGCCACGAGGGTTTTACCCTCACCCGTGGCCATTTCGGCAATTTTGCCCTGGTGCAATACAACGCCCCCAATAATCTGAACATCGTAGTGAACCATGTCCCACTTAACCTGGGTTCCGGCGGCATCCCAACGGTTAGCCCAATGAGCCTGTTCGCCATCAATCGTAATGTGTTTCTTGCGGGAGGCAATTTCACGATCAACGTTTGTAGCAGTTACTGTTAACTGGTCATTTTCGGTAAACCGGCGAGCCGTTTCTTTTACAACCGCGAAAGCACGAGGTAAAATATCGAGAAGGACACGCTCTAACTCTGTATTGCGATCGGCCTCTAGTTTGTCGATCTGATTGAAGAGGTGTTCTTTCTCGTTGACATCTACATCAGGGTGACTAGCCTGTTCGCTCAACTCAGCGATCTGGTTATCAATATCGGCCAACTCATCCGCAATCTGCGCTTTAAGCGAGGCCGAAACCTGCCGCAATTCATCGTTAGATAAATCGGTTAATCGGACAAATTCGGTGTTGACTTTTTCGACATAAGGGAGGAGTTCTTTGATGTCCCGTTGCGATTTGGTCCCGAAAAATTTAGCTATGAGATTAATCATTTCTTTTTAGTCATTAGTCACCAGTCAATCGTATCGGAATCTCCAGGTTTACCATTGACTACTGACTGTTTTGCCTACAAATTTAGTGCATTACAGCGGGACTACAAGGTAAATGCCTGCCCGCCAGCGATGCCTTATTATAAGGGAACGGAGTTTTGAAAGGAATCTATTACTTTTGCAGTTCAAATTTTGGCCCAATCGCCAGTGTTCATGCGTACTAAGGACAAATTGTCACACTTTATCCCCCGTATTCGATCCTATCAAGCTGTTTTCCTGCTATTATTACTGACAGGGTCATATCAGGCATCAGCTCAGACGACACCTCGTTCTCGGGTGGATCAATTGAGCGACGAAGACGTTCAGAACTTTTATCAACGGGCCCAGGCCAGTGGTCTGAGTGAAGCACAGATCGAGCAGGCAGCTATGTCGCAGGGATACACACTGGATGATATTGCTAAAATGCGTAAGCGGATTACTGCACTACGTTCACAAGCCTCTCGCCCCTCAAGCCAGACTTCGATTGATAAGCAAACAGGCAGAACATTGCCTTCTGATCTTTCCCGAAGAACGGACTCGACGACTATGCGTCGAGATACGAGTAAGAAACTTCGGGTTTTTGGGGCATCTTTATTTGAGAATGCCAATCTGTCATTTGAGCCTAACTTACGCATTGCTACTCCGCGTAACTATGTGGTAGGTCCGGATGATGAAATTAAAATCGATATTTCCGGGGCATCCACCGGTGACTTTAACTTGAAAGTAAGCCCTGATGGAACCGTAAAAATCCCTGATTTGGCCCCTATTTTTGTTAGTGGTCTTACCATTGAACAGGCAGAGCAGCGCATTATTGATCGCTTACGAAAGGGTGGTTACCAGGGCCTGGGTGCCGCCGGTAGTGGTACAAGTGCCAATATAGCCTTAACCAATATTCGAAGTATTCGTGTTACACTAGTCGGGGAAGTAGTCCGTCCAGGAACCTACACCATTTCTTCCCTTGGGTCTGCCTTCAATGTTCTGTATCTGGCTGGAGGCCCAAATCCAGAAACGGGGTCATTCCGAAAAATCAGCGTAATTAGAGGCAATCGGGTAATCCGTACTATCGATCTATACGATTTTATCCTTCGAGCAGACCAGCGCGATAACATTCAGTTGCGTGATCAGGATGTGATCCGTGTAGCGGACTACGAAACGCATGTTGAGTTGACCGGACAGGTTCGACGACCAGCTATTTTTGAAGTATTACCCGGCGAAACGTTGAAAACGGTGTTGGGTTTTGCAGGCGGTTTTGCTGACGATGCTTATCGGGCTTCAATCACCCTTCGGCGAAATACGAGCCGTGAACGGCGTATTGTAACCATTACAGAAGAGCAAATAGCAAGTTTTGTACCCCAGCGAGGAGACAAATATGAAGTAGGAAAAATACTCGAACGTTATGAAAACCGCGTTCAGGTAGCGGGAGCGGTCATGCGTCCCGGCGATTACTCCCTCGAACCTGGATTAGAGACTGTTCGTCAACTCATAAGTAGGGCCGATGGTCTCCGCAAAGACGCATTTACCAATCGGGCATCCATTATCCGTGAACGTCCCGACATGGATAAAGAGAACCTATCCTTTGATTTAGGTAAATTGATGCGGAATGAAATTGCTGATATTCCACTGATGCGGCAGGATAGCCTGACCGTTTTATCAATTCGTGATCTTCGCGAAGAGTATTACGTTACTATTGAAGGGGCTGTCAACCACCCTGATACAGTTGATTTCGTTACCAATATGAGCGTAGCAGATCTGATTGCGCAGGCGGGGGGATTCCAGGAGGGAGCTAAGCCAAACCTAATAGAAGTATCTCGACGAATTCGTCAGGATTCATCGGGTATGCGGACTACTAAACTGGAAATATATCGATTTGCAATTGATCGAAATCTACAAATTACATCGGTTAAACGTGATTCAGGTAGTGCTGATGAGTTTCGACTTCAACCGTTTGATATTGTGTATGTTCGTACATCGCCAAATTATACAACTCAGCAACAGGTGTATATTTATGGGGAGATTATGCAACCTGGCAATTACTCTATTTTTAGTCGGGAAGAGCGTATCAGCGATCTCATTAAGCGAGCCGGAGGATTGAAGCCGCAAGCCTACATATTGGGTGCTCAGTTCAAACGAAAAGGCGATATAATTGCCAATGACCTAAGTGAAATTTTAACTAATTCTGGATCTGAAGAGAACTTATTGCTTCATGACGAGGACACGTTATATATTCCTCAACGGCCAGAGATTGTTACCGTACAGGGTGGTGTATTAAATCCATCATCTGTTAGTTATAAGTTAGAATATAAATTTGATGACTATATCAGTGAAGCGGGGGGATTTACAGATAATTCCCGAAAAAGTAAGGCGTATGTGGTGTATCCGAATGGGCGAAAAGATCGGACACATCAGTTTTTGTTTTTTTTATCCCGACCTAAAGTTTACCCTGGCTCAACAGTAGTAGTCCCTTTTAAGCCTCTGGATAATAATAGATTGAGTACAGCAGAACGGCTTGGAATTCTTTCTTTGTTAGCTACCGTATCTATTGCACTTGTTAATATTCTTCTTCGTTAATTATTACTCTAGTTCTAATTATGTCAGTTACGAAGATTCCTAAGATAAGTAAAATTGGAGAAGACGAGATCGAGATTCGACTGAGTGACATTGTGCGGTTTTTAAAAGATAGTCGCAAGACCGTTTTTTTTTGGAGTATAGTTTTTTTGATTGTTGGTGTACTCTATGCGATTTCTCAACAAAATGAATATACTGCAAGCGTGAAGGTGATGCCAGAACTGAAAGCCGCAACTGGTGCGGGCGGTGGTTTAAGCGATTTAAGGTCACTCGCTGGTTTAGCAGGTGTAAACCTTGGCAATATGAGTGGTGCATCAGAAGCAATTCGACCTGATTTGTACCCAGATATTTTACAGAGTTTACCTTTTAGTTTGTATCTTCTTTCGCAGCCTGTTAAAACGTCAGAATCTTCTAAATCTCAAGTGCTTCAAACATATTTTTCTCAACAGTCAGAGAAAGGAATATCAGCTTTTATAGGCAGAATTTTTAGTAGTAATGATAAAAACGAGCTTGAAGCCTTAGTGCCGTCAACATCAACAACTACACTACAGTTGACGCGAGAACAGGAAGCACTCAGCAAAACGATAAATGCACGTGTAGTTGCTGAAATGGATAAAAGATCGGGTATTATTACAATTACGTCCCGGATGCCTGACGCTGTTGTTGCCGCCACAGTAGCGCGCCTAACATTGGATTACTTAACAAACTACGTTACAAATTACCGCACAGGGAAAGCTCGTAAACAAGTAGAGTTTCTAATGCAGCAAGTTAACAATGCACGTCAGCGTTATGAATCCGCAGAGTTACAATTAGCAAGCTATCGTGACCGTAATAGAAACGTGTATGCAAATACCGCTAAAATTGAAGAACAACGACTTCAGGCTGATTATATGTTGACTCAATCTGTTTATAGTGAACTTTCTAAACAATTAGAACAAGCGCGTATCAAAATAGAGGAAGAGTCTCCGGTATTTCAGGTTCTTGAACCTGCTCGAGTACCATTACGTAAGAGCGGCCCACAACGAACGGTTATTACTATCGGATTCACTATCTTTGGGACAATCGTAGGGTTAGCTGTTTTTTTTATACGTCGCTTTATGAAGAGACAGTCTAACTAATATTAAATGAAGACAGCATTGATTTGTGGTGTTTCAGGTCAGGATGGAGCCTATTTAGCTAAATTGTTGCTTGATAAGGGTTATACCGTCTATGGAGGCTCTCGAGATGCTCAGATGTCCGCATTTCGGAACTTGAATCGTTTAGGAATTATACGGGACGTTCATTTAGTATCTATTAGTATCCATGACTTCAGAAGCGTCTTACAAACTTTACTGAAAGTAAAGCCGGATGAAGTATATAATTTGGCTGGTCAGAGTTCAGTTGGTCTTTCCTTCGAGCAGCCGGTTGAAACACTTGAAAGCATTAGCATTGGCACATTGAATTTATTGGAGGCTATTCGATTCAGCAATCTGCCAATAAAATTCTATAATGCTGGATCAAGCGAATGCTTTGGTGATACAGGCAGCATCATAGCTGATGAAAATACACCATTTCGACCACGTAGTCCTTATGGGGTGGCTAAGGCTGCGGCTTTCTGGCAAGTTGCTAATTATCGGGAAGCGTACCAGTTGTATGCCTGTACAGGTATATTATTCAATCATGAATCACCTTTACGGCCTGAGCGTTTTGTGACACAAAAAATTGTGGCAACAGCATGTCGTATAGCTCAAGGAAGCACAGAAAAATTGACACTTGGTAATATTGATATTGCCCGCGATTGGGGTTGGGCACCTGATTATGTAGAGGCAATGTGGCTTATGTTACAGCAAGAGCAAGCAGATGATTATGTCATTGCAACGGGTCAAACTCATAAACTTCGAGACTTTATTCAGGTTATTTTTGACGCTGTTGGACTTAATTGGGGAGAACATGTTCGCATAGATACGACATTTTTTCGCCCAACAGATATTGCTGAAGGGCATGCTAATCCGACGAAAGCAAGGAACAAGCTTGACTGGCAAGCAAAGCATACTATGGAACAAGTAGGACATTTAATGGTAAAAGGGTATTCTGTTAATAAAATAACATGAGAGAGCTAAAAGTGGATAAATTTTCTGAGAGACTGTATGATAATTGGCTTATCTGAACTAATTGAAAAGCTAAAACGAATAGTAGATGATTTACTAAGCTAGATTTAAACTTTTGATTCATTAAGCTTGCTGAGGGAAGTATACTCTATAAATATGAAAGTAGTCATTCTTGCTGGTGGTTTAGGAACTCGTCTTAGTGAAGAAACGATAACTAAGCCCAAGCCAATGGTAGAAATAGGGGGTAAGCCAATGCTTTGGCACATAATGAAGATTTATGCCCACTATGGTTTTGATGAGTTCATCATTTGTTTAGGATACAAAGGTTATATGATCAAGGAATACTTCATTAATTACTTCCTGTATAACTCTGATATCACAGTCGAACTACATAATAACAAATTAGATGTTCACTATTCAAGTGCCGAATCATTTAAGGTAACATTAGTAGATACAGGAGTAGATACTAACACTGCTGGCAGAATTAAACGGATTGAGCCTTACTTGGGTAGCGATGACACGTTTATGCTTACCTATGGTGATGGCGTTGCCAATGTTAATATCCAAAAATTGGTAGAATTCCATAAGAGCCATGGAAGACAAGCTACTTTGACATCTATACAGCCCCCTGGTCGGTTTGGTAATATTACAACTGACGAACAGGGTGTTATTCAGCATTTTCAGGAGAAACCTGAGGGAGATGGAACTTGGATAAATGGTGGTTTTTTTGTGCTAAACAGGGGGATTTTTAAATTTTTACAAGGCAATATGGATTCAATCCAATGGGAAAAAAAACCCTTGGTCGATATTGCGAAGCACGACCAATTAACAGCATACCGGCATTATGGTTTCTGGAAGTGTATGGATGCAATGCGGGATAAAATAGAGCTGGAGGAATTGTGGAGTAGTAACCAGGCACCTTGGAAAGTATGGTAGTACATCAATACAAGGATACTTATCAATACAAAAAAGTTTTTTTAACTGGCCACACTGGTTTCAAAGGCTCTTGGCTTTTATATTGGTTACATTTGCTAGGTGCAGAAGTTAAAGGCTACTCGCTCCAAGCAGAGCAGCATGGTCTTTATAATGACATCCAGGGCGATCAATTATGTCAGTCTATAATCGCAGACATTCGTGATGCAGATAGGCTTCAAAAGGAAATTATTGAATTTCAACCTGATTTTATTTTTCATTTAGCTGCACAGCCCCTCGTTAGGCGTTCGTATGAAATACCCGCTGAAACCTTTGAAGTCAATACTTTAGGGACTGTATACCTATTGGACGCCGTACGGCAGTTGCGCAAACCATGTACCGTCATACTGATTACGACTGATAAGGTGTATGAAAATAAAGAATGGCATTATCCGTACCGGGAGTCAGATCGATTAGGCGGCTATGACCCTTATAGCGCCAGTAAAGCAACCGCCGAACTTGTGATTTCGTCCTATCGTAATTCATTCTTTAATCCTGCCATTTATAGCGAACATAAAAAATCCATTGCATCAGCTCGGGCTGGTAATGTAATCGGTGGGGGAGATTGGTCAAAAGATCGTATTATCCCTGATATTGTGCGCGCTTTACAAAATGATGTTTCTATACCTGTTCGGAATCCAAACGCAGTACGTCCTTGGCAACATGTGTTAGAGCCAATTAGTGGATATTTGCTTTTAGGAACTAAAATGGCTTATAATCCCGCTTTATTTGATGGAGCTTGGAATTTTGGGCCATCTACTGCCGATTGCTTGACGGTTAAGGAATTAGTTAAAATTGCTGTAGAAATTTGGGGTAAGGGAAACTACGAACCAATTCAGAACAATGCCCAGCCGCACGAAGCAGGCTTGTTGAAACTTGATATTAATAAAACCTTGAACGAACTCGGCTGGAAACCCAAATACAACTCGACTCAGGCTATACAAATGTCATTAGATTGGTTTAAATGCTATTTTGAAGGTGGAAAGCAGATTGCAGATTTTACAAAAGGTCAGATTCAGGACTATATGGAGTTATGACAAAAATCGCACTTACAGGCGCAACTGGTTTTATTGGATCAGCGGTATTGAAACAACTAGTCAGCGACGGGCATGAAGCAGTAGTGCTACTCCGAAACGAATCAAATCAAGAGCGTATAAAGGGGGTGGCTAAGTACCAGACCATTTATTATCAGAATTTAGACCAGAATGAACTGAAAGAAACGCTGGCCGCATATAACCCTGATGCATTTATTCATATTGCCTGGAAGGGTGTGGGAGGAAATGATCGGAATGAACCATTTCAAATCACCCAAAACCTACCGTTTACATTACATTCAGTTGAACTGGCTCATGCTGTAGGATGTAGACATTGGGTCGGTATAGGCTCTCAGGCAGAGTATGGAAACCCCAACCATAAGGTCGCTGAAACCGCGCCTACATTACCCACTACACTTTATGGAAAGGCTAAGTTGGCCTCTTGTTGGGCGGCCCTCGGCCTGAGTGAGAGTTTAAATATGAAAGGAAGTTGGATTAGGGTATTTTCTACCTACGGTATAGGTGATGAACCTAGCTGGTTTATACCTTATATAATTTCTGAATTGAAAAAAGGAAAAACACCTAAACTGACCAAGTGCGAACAGTTATGGGACTACCTATATGTAGATGATGCCGCCCGGGCTATAGTGAGCGTGCTTTATAAAGAAATGCCTGGTATATTCAACATTGGTAGTGGCCAGGCTATTTCACTGAAGTCGGTTGTTGAATTAATCAAACAAAATATCAACCCGGATATAAAAGTTGACTATGGGGCTGTTCCTTATCGGTCGGACCAAGTGATGCATCTCGAAGCTGATACATCAAAAATTCGGCAATTGACAGGCTGGACCCCTGAAGTTAATATAGAAGAGGGCCTCAAAAGAATAATTGCCGTTTCGTAGTCGATTAATTTAAAGGTAACTCTGCTACTTAATACATCTGGATACTTTAACAGATAATGTGAAGAAGTGGCTATTTGTTTTTCGGTAAATTAATCTATTGCTCAATATTTTTACATTGAAAGCTAAAAATAGGATGAAATACGCTGTAAAAAAATTAAACAATACCTGCCGGGTTTGTCAATCATCTAATCTTCATAAGTTCCTTAAATTAGATGATATGCCTTTTACTGATGATTTTTTAAAGAAAGAAGCCATCGGCAGTGAATTCTTATATCCAATCGAAATTTACTTCTGTCAGGACTGTCATACTGTTCAAACGCAGCATGATGTATCAGTTGATGAATATTATGAAGACTATCAATACTCAGTTGGTGCGTCCTTATTCGCTTCAACCTTTATGCAAAATATGGCCAAAAAATTATGTGCGACTTATTACCAAAACGCACAAGGCTTAAAAGTTCTTGAGGTTGGTTCTGGCGATGGTGAGCAGTTAGTTCCATTTAAAGAATTAGGGTGTAAGGTGTTAGGTTATGAACCTTCATCCTACTTAGTTGAAGTGGCTGCATCGAAAGGAATTTCGTCTGTACAAGGTCTTTTTACAGAAGAAGCAATCGATACATTGCCAGATGATTTTAAAGAAGTCGATATTATACTTTTATCATATACATTCGACCATATTCCCGATCCAATCGGCTTTTTGAACGGAGTGAAAAAAATCCTCAATAAAAAGACGGGTATTTTAGTAATTGAAAACCATGATTTGGAAAAAATATTTGAAAGACAGGAATACTGTCTATTTGAACATGAACACTCCATCTATCTGACAAAAAACACTGCAATTTCCCTAGCCAAACGGAATGGATTTGAAATTATTGAATTTGATGTATTGCCAGAGAACGAACGTCGTGCTAACTCACTGATATTCGTCATGTCGCTGGCTGGTTCAGATTTTGCCTCCAAAACCATTGATTCTTACCCACTAGCAGATTACACTCATACTAAGTTTTATGATGAGGAAGCTGCTAAAATCCAGCAAGGCATTCGGAATTTTGAGGCCTATATTACCAAAAAAACCGATGAAGGGAAAACGATAGCCGGTTACGGAGCTGGAGGAAGAGGTGTGATGACATTAGCTGCCGTAAGAAACGCAGGCCAGCTAGCATATCTGGTCGATAAAAAACCCAAACAGAGTGGTGTATTCACACCAAAATCACATATTGGTGTCTACGAAATCACACATCTATCGGAACAACCAGTTGATGAAGCTATTGTGTTTAGTTTTGGCTATATGAGCGAAATAAAACAGGATTTAGCCAAAATGGGCTACGCTGATAGTAGTATAGTTTCCATGTTGGATATCTTAAAAAATAATGAATAGAGCAATGGAACAACCTCAACAGAATCAGGGCTTGTATAAATCTGAAGAGCAAACGATCTTCAATAATCTTTTTTCAGCCTTTGAAAATTCAGAACTTTCTCTTGCCTATAAATTACAGGCATTTCCACTATGGGTTCGTAGACAGGACATCGCTTATTTTATGGCCAAATATGAAATTTTCAAGCAAATCGTTAACGTTAATGGCAGTATAGTTGAATGTGGCGTTTTCATAGGTAGTGGCACTATGACTTGGCACCATTGCTCATCTATACTAGAACCTTATAACCACACAAGGAAAATTATTGGCTTCGATACGTTTTCTGGTTTTCCAGAACTTGATGAAAGTGACACTGCTACAGGTACCTCAGAACATCTACATACTGGTGGTCTCGCAGTTTCGTCTACAGTTGAGAAGGATCTTGCTTCTTTGATTGCCATTCATGACCAAAATCGGCCATTGAGCCATGTTGGTAAAGTTGAACTGGTGAAAGGTGATGCATGCGAAACAATCCCAGAATATATTGAGAAAAATCCACATTTACTGATCAGCCTACTATATCTGGATTTTGATATATATCTACCTACTAAAGCCGCTTTACAAGCTCTTTTTGGACGGGTTGTGAAAGGTGGCATCGTTGCTTTTGACGAACTAAATTGTAAATCGTATCCTGGGGAAACGGTTGCTTTTCTAGAGGCATTTGATCTAACAAAAGTCGAACTGAAACGATTTCCCTTCACAACGCACTTGTCATATTTCGTAAAATGACAAATCAGGATTCAATTGTATTGGCCAGAGATGTCAGGAAAACCTGCCTTAAACTGGTTTATGCCGCCAATGCATCTCACATAGGCGGGGCGTTTTCAGTAGCTGATGTACTATCTGTACTGTATGCCCGGGTGCTTCATTACGATGCCGGAAATCCGGAGTATACCAATCGAGATAGGTTCTTTTATAGTAAAGGCCATGCCTGTACAGCCTTGTATGCAGTGCTAAAAGAAGCAGGTTTTTTTTCGGAAGAGCAATTGAGCGCGTTTTCTACTAACGGCAGTTATTTTACAACTCATGTTAATCACAAAGTGCCGGGTATCGAATTATCAACAGGTAGCCTCGGCCATGCTCTGTCAGTAGCTTGTGGCGTTGCATTAGCTGGAAAGCGGAAGTTAGCACCTTGGAATGTTTATTGTGTGCTGAGCGATGGTGAATTAGACGAAGGCTCAAATTTGGAAGCCATTTTGTTTGCACCCCATCATGCACTGGATAATTTGACTCTTATAATTGACTATAATAAAATTCAGAGTTTAGGAGCAGTTTCCGATGTGCTTAAACTTGAACCACTTGCGGCTAAATTTGACAGTTTTGGCTGGGACGTCTCTGAAATTGATGGCCACGATCATTCTGCCATTTTTAATGCACTGTCTACACAGGTTTCATCTGCTAAACCCAAAGTAATTATTGCCCATACGATTAAAGGGAAAGGCGTTGATTTTATGGAAAATCAGCTAGCCTGGCATTATAAGTCACCGAATCAAACCCAGTTTGATCAGGCGATGCAGCAATTAGAATCTTAATTATGCGAACAGCCTTTATTGAGCAACTTGTCCGTGAAGCTATGCTTCATGAAAATATATTTTTGTTAGTGGGGGATTTAGGCTATTCGGTTGTAGAACCCTTTGCCCAACAATTTCCTGATCGTTACCTAAATGTTGGAATTGCCGAGCAGAATATGACCGGAATTGCTGTTGGACTAGCTAGGGAGGGTTATAATGTATTTACGTATTCGATTGGAAATTTCCCAACACTACGATGCATGGAGCAAATTCGCTATGATGTTTGCTATCATGAAGCCAGCGTTAAAGTTGTGGCTGTAGGCGGAGGCTATGCCTATGGCCCTCTAGGAGTGTCACACCATACAACTGAAGAACTGGGTATGATGCGAACTATTCCAAATCTAAACGTTATTGCCCCTGCCGACCCTCTAGAAGCTAGGCAAATTACTACAATGCTGTGTAATACAAGTGTACCGGCTTATTTGCGTTTAGGTAAAGCTGGGGAGCCGATCGTGCATCAAGCAGACAAAGTGATTGAATGGGGGAAATTTATACCGGTTCTCTCAGGCATGAACACGGTCGTACTTTCGACAGGTGCTATGCTGAAATACTGCTATGATACCATTCTAAATAGCCAATCCGGATTTGGCTTGTTGAGTGTTCCATTTATAAAACCACTAGATTTGGCGACTCTCGCTCAATTAACCAGGGAATATGATCGGATTATAACTATTGAGGAACATCAGCGGAGTGCTGGCTTTGGATCGGCTATTCTAGAAGGTCTGCATGATCTATATCAACAAGCAGTGATTACTAAAATTCCAGTTGTTAAGCGAGTGGCAATACCCGATTTATTTATTGGAGTAGCTGGTACACAAAATTATTTGAGAGGGTTGGCTGGACTAATAATATAAGTTTTGAAAGCATTGGCAGCAACCATCCGGGGAGCGTTGGGAATAGATTTATCTATACTCTATACTATATTGGCCAGAGGACTTCAGGCAGGCGGAGGGTTGATCACAATTGGCCTTATATCTTTATTTTTGACAAAAGAAGAACAAGGGTACTATTATACGTTTGGTAGTCTTTTAGCTGTACAAGTTTTTTTTGAATTAGGCCTTACATCGATTATTACGCAGTATGTTGCCCACGAGGCCATTAATGTTCGTTGGCTTTCTGCATCTGAACTGTCCGGACCGCCGGAAAACCTGTCGAGACTTGCCTCACTTCTTGCCCTTTGTTTTAACGTATTCGGCATTCTGTCAGCTTTGCTTTTCGTTGTGTTAGTAGCAGGCGGATTTACTTTTTTCTCTACTTATAAAGTCAATTCAAGTACAGTCCACTGGCAGTGGCCATGGGTGATTGTATCTTTATCGACAGCATTATTATTAATAGTCAATCCGATATTAGCATTTTTAGAGGGTTTAGGGCAAGTCAAAGAAGTGGCCCAATTCAGAATGAAACAGCAGATTATTTCAATAATTACCGTACTTATAATTTTAGGAACCAAAGGTGGACTTTATGCACAAGGAATAGCGAGTTTAGTGTCTTTTCTCTTTTTGAGTTCTAGTATTGTTTTTTCCTATAGAAAGCAGCTCCTTCTCACTATATATAGACACGCAAGTCTTTGGAAAGTTTCTTATCGGAAAGAAATTTTTCCTTACCAATATAAAATTGCACTTAGTTGGATAAGTGGATATTTATTAGTGCAACTATTTAATCCTATTCTTTTTGCCACACAAGGGGCCGTTGTTGCTGGGCAAATGGGTATGACTTTAGCTGCTTTAAATGGAGTATCAACTATTTCAATGAGTTGGGTCAGTACGAAAATAACGTTATTCTCATCATTAATAGCCCGTAAAAACTACAAAGAATTAGATTCTGTTTTTGAAACAACTCTTCGCCAACTTATGATCGTTAGTGTCGTATTACTGACACTATTTATAGTGATGATAGAATCTATTAATGTGTTTAACACCTCGCTTCGTGATAGATTTTTACCTTTAACACAAATTCTTTTTTTGTGTTTGGCTACTTTTATAAATCAAATTATTTTTTCTTGGGCTACTTATTTACGCTGCCACAAACAAGAGCCATTTCTACTAATTTCAGTGCTAAACGGGATACTTTGTGCGTTTTCTTCTATTATTATGGGCCATTATTTTGGTATAACAGGGATGGTACTGGGATATACGGTTCTAACTGCTTTGATAGGTGGTTTAGGAGGATACTATATTTTTGTTACAAAAAAGAACGAATGGCATGGAGTCTAAACAAAGAGAATTACTTGAGCTGTTCATTATTACATATAACCGTGCTCAACACCTTGATAATACGTTATGCCAGCTAATAGAATGCCCATTTTCAAAATTTTCGATTACTATTCTTGATAACTGCTCTATAGATAATACACATGAAATATTTTTAAAATATAAAGGTGATTTCTCTAATTTAAATTACATAAAAAATAAAATTAATATTGGTGCCGATGCTAATGTATTGCGCGCAGCGGAGTTAAGCAATGGAATCTATACATGGATTCTCTGCGATGATGATTATTATGATTTTACTGACTGCAATGACGTTTTAATAGAACTAGCTAAGGAGGAGGCCGTAGCCGTTATGGTTGGTTGGTCTGAAACATTTATTTGGCCTAAAGGAGGTATGTATGATACACCGGAGAATTTAATAAAGAAAGGATTCCCATGCTTAAGTGTACCAACTTTTGTTCCAGGTAGTATTTTTAAAACAGATCTGTTTCAAGCTCAAATCAGAATTTCCTATACAAACATAGTTAATCTGTTGCCAGCAATGACATTTTATATTGGTTTGTATAAGAAGCCAGTAAGTATTTATGTTGCGCGTCATAAGCTTGTTGTAGCTGCTGGAGCAGCTACTTATGATTATACTTTTTTAAAGGTCATGGCTGCCGCAATAAATACTTTTTACTTAATTGAATGGCACAATATTAGACGGCAGGCTTTCTATGCATGTTATTTAAACCACCCATATTTTTCAATCTACAAGCATGCATTAATGTGGCAAAAAGCCGGCAGTGAATTTCCTCTTGTAACTAAATGGCGTTACTTCAAACTCGTAGACTGGAAAGGTAAGTTTATTTTCATTTTTGGATATACAGTAGCTCCTATTGCCAATAGGGTTAAGTTGCCTGGACCAATACTAAAAAGAATTAAAAAATATAGAATTTAAGGAAATTTATTTTATTGTTGCCCACTAATTAATAATAAATATAAAGTAACTATAATCTCAATGAAATGACAGAATTACTTTAAATTGTATATATTTATGACGGATCTGTTGGAGAAAATAATCAACATGAAAAAAGAAATATTTGTTAATGCACGGTTTTTAACTCAGCCTATTGCCGGTACTCAACGATTTGCTATCGAATTAAGTCTTGAACTAGGAAAATATCTACCAAGTTTAATTTACTTAGCTCCAGATCGAATTTTACACAAAGACATTGCAGATAAGTTGAATGTACAAATAACAGGTAGATCTAAAAATGGATTATTTTGGGAACAGATAGAATTGCCTTTTTTTTTGCGGAAGAATGGTAATCCCTTATTGATAAATCTGTGTAACATTGCCCCATTATTCTATAATAACAATTTAGTTTCAATATTAGATTTATCTTTTTACCACCACCCAGAATGGTTTTCAAGAAAATATGCTTTTCTATATAATTTAATCATTCCTAGAATTGCAGCTAATGCAAAGCGAATAGTAACAATAAGTGAATACTCTAAACAGGATATTTCTAAAACCTTTAGAATTTCTCTAGAGAAAATTGATCTGGTATACCCTAATGTGCCAAATGTATTTCTGAAAAATTATCCTACAGTTAAAAAGAATATATATGGTAAATATATTTTAGCTGTATCATCCCTAGATCCACGTAAAAACTTTCCTAGCCTAATTCAGGCTTTTAAAGAAGCCAATTTAGTGGATACCAAATTAGTTATTGTAGGAGTAGAGGGTAAAGTATTTGCTAATAATAATTTAAAAGAACTTATAGAAAATGATGACTCAATTGTTTTTACAGGTTATATAAGCGATGAAGAATTAATAGGTTTGTATAAAAATGCCAAGATTTTTGTTTACCCATCTTTCTTTGAAGGCTTTGGTTTACCTCCTTTGGAAGCTATGGCATGTGGTTGTCCTACTTTGGTATCAAACACAACAAGCTTGCCAGAAGTTTGTGGAGAGGCTAGTGAATATGTTGATCCTTATAGTATAAGAAGCATTCGAGAAGGTATTGAGAAAGTTTTGTATGATGAGTCATTAGCACAGCGCTTGAGAGAGAAAGGTAAAGATAGAGTAAAATATTTTAATGCTCACAAATCTGCACAATCTATGGCTAATACAATAAACTCATTAAATTTGTAGATGCATATAGCGTCAAACTTACTTTAATGACTATTATGAATGTTAATAGTTTATCACTTAATTAAGCCAATGAGCTTAAGCTAAGACCAATTTATGACTATATTTTTTGACCATCAGACCTTTTCTAGACATAACTTTGGTGGTATACCTCGCTATTTTGCTGAATTAATTTCAGGTATAAATACACATAGTGCCCATCAGGCTTATTTGTCAATATTATTTTCTAATACTGTACATTTAGATGAAGTTGGTATAAAGGCAAGTAAGTTTTTTCCAAAAATACACACTCCTGGAAAGAAACATATTCTTTATGGTGCAAATACATTAAATAGTTTAGCTCAATTGCAAAGTAGGCCTTTTGATATTTTCCATGCCACCTATTATCACCCATACTTTGCTCCTTACTTAAAAGGTAAGCCGTTTGTTGTTACTTTTTTTGATATGATTCATGAGCTCTTTGCCAATCAATTTCCCGAACTTGGCTATGATCAAAGACTTATGAATCAAAAAAAAAAAATGGCTAAATTAGCTAGTAGAGTAATTGCTATTTCTGAAAGTACTAAAAATGATATAGTTGAATTGCTAAATATTGATCCCAATAAAGTTGATGTTGTTTATTTGGGTAGTTCTTTGCCTACAATATTTCCCAAACTAGACTATATAAGCCAAGATGTACCATATATATTATTTGTGGGGAAAAGGGATTACTATAAGAATTTTATGACCTTTCTAAAGGCTATTTGCCCTGTACTGAAACGTTATAAAGTCAAACTTATTTGTGCTGGTGGTGGACCTTTTATAAAGGAAGAGATTAACTTAGCTCACTCACTAAATATAGGTGAACTATTAGAATACAGATCAATAATAAATGATTATGAACTACAGGCATTATATCAGAATGCAATAGCATTTGCGTTTCCGTCGCTGTATGAAGGCTTTGGTATACCTATTTTAGAAGCATTTGCATCTGGTTGCCCATGTGTAGTAAGTGATCGAAGCTCTCTACCTGAAGTTGCTGGAAATGCGGCTTTATATATTGATCCAACCGATGGAGATTCGATGGCTAATGGAATTGAAAAAATTATTCTGGACGACGAGGTACGGACCAACTTAGTTCTTAATGGCTACAAACGCTTAACTCAATTCTCTTGGCAAGAAACCGTAAAGAATACGATTAACGTTTATGAACATTGCTTAGCTATAGAGCGCCATTCTTTATAAATAAATTTGGAAGTCATATTATGGCAACCCTAAAGATTATTGAATTTGAATATATTTTTACCAATAGCTTTTATTTAACTAACCCTCTTGTTCAAAAACTAGTGCTAAATAATAAGCTGGTATATCTTGACTAAAATAATTGAGCTGTACATTGTAATAGCTAACGTGTGCAGTGGCCTGATCTTTGTAAACTTAATGTATACGGTATAAGAAATATATTGTCAAATGCTCGAAAACCGCTCATTAAATCACCTATTTTAATTAAATTTTAGTCTGAATTTATTTAAAATCTTTTTATAAGAAAATGGCTTTGAGTATGGCTTAAATTTGAAGATTAGCTCTAATCGGAAACAAATCATCAAGTTAAATAATAGTTTACGAGAATACTTAATAATATTTTTTATATTACCTTTAGTATTGCTTAAGCTTAATTAATATTAATGAGGTTTGCAACAATATTTAGATAATGAGTGCGACTCAAAGTGTTATTATTCTAATTTTTAATACTATCCTAACTTTAGGATTGACAATAGGGCTGTTGTTTCTTTATAAGAAGAAAAAGCTGAATATTGTTGAAGTAGTTCTAATTAGTTATTCTACTCAAGGGTACAGTTTAGGGTATATTGGGCCAACTATCACAGCCTTTTTTTTAATCTCTTTTTACTTTTTTTTTGAAGTAATATTTTTGATCTCTTTTAGACCGCTGGTAGTTAGAAAAAAGCATTTATTATTACTGTTACTTCCTGCTTTATCAAGTATATGGGCCATAGGTTATTATATAGTATCCGAGAGATCTTTTTACTATATCCCTAACTCTCTTGCTTACTTCTTTACAAAGCCATTGTTTTTTTATGTTAAGAACTTTTTGCCCTACTTTACATTAGCTTATAAATTTTATTTAGACCGCGATAAGATATCCTTAGCCGGCACCTATGAATTAATTAAAAAAATAGCAATTTTTTCATGTTATTTTGCTTTAGCACAATTAGTTATATGTATAGTAACTAAGAGCCCATTCTTGACTGAAATGATTGGTAATAAATCTGGCTATATGTTCCAGTTTCCTAATGGAATAGTTTTTGTGAGAGTCTCGGCATTATTCATGGAACCGAAATACTTGTCTGCTTTTTTAGGTCTGAGTTTACCTTTATTCATGTCTTCCAGAGAATATAAAAAAGTTGCCTTGACTATTTTTGTTGGAGTCCTTACAATGTCGCAAACTTTTACCGTTGAGTGTTTAATTGCAGTAATAGTTTTTTTAGTATTTAATAATATTGAACAAGTCAGAGTCATAATAATAGCAGGTATAACAACAATAATATTATTCTTTATGACTTTCTCTGCTATAAAGGAAATAATTATTAATTTAGCTGTAGAGTACAAAGGTAATATTGCTTTTACTCTACTTGCGCAGCGCGCAATAGGGCGGTATGATGGTAGTTTAATTGCCATTCCTAAAGCTGAAATTTTAGGATTGCCTTTTCAATACGACTTAGAACTTCCTGTTGTTCTCTTTCTTCTTGATCATCCCGTAGTCTTTTTTACTGGCTATGGGCCAGGGAATAGTAATTTTCTACCACCTGTATATTTTGAAGATTTGCCATATTATGAGAAGCAATTATCTGGAACAAGAGCAAATCATATGAATATGAGGTGGGTTTTTTTTATTTCAGAATTTGGCGTAATAATTTTTATATGTTTCTTTTGGGTTCTAACTTCTGTAAAAGCTAAAAGGAGTACCGTTTTATTTTATTCATATTTATGGTTATGCCTTTTCTTTAATGAGGTAGAAGTCGTTATAATTTTATTTTATGTCTTAATGTCTTATAAAAACTCTAAGGAAGAAGGATTGGTAACTGATCCTAAGTAACCTTGTGCAATAGAGTAAATTGTTTTTTAGGCTCTTTAGGCACTATAACGTCGATTTTATGTATTTAGCGTTTAAAGTTTAAGTTTGGCCATCTTTTAGAGCCTTTATACCAATATTGATCTCTATAAAGTATAGAGAAGTTGTCATGAAATCTACTGCACTCCCCAACTGCTCCTAAGTGGTTTGTTGGGGGTGTTTATAAGTACAAGCAAAGCGATTTTCTTTTTACCGTATTCTAGTGCCTTTACTAGTTGTATATTATCGCCAAAGAAGATATTAACTACTTAATTGGGCACTGTCCGACTGTTATTCCGAGCGACCATTCAATCTTACTCAGCATTCTATAATATATGCGAAATGCCTTAATATTTACTTGCCTCATGGTAGGGCGTACAGGATAATGTTCACTTACGGGAGCGGGGATGGTCTTGTTTAATTCGACTACAATCGGCTTATTGCACTATCGGCGTTTATAATTGAACTTGCCAGTATTTTCAATACCTTATTTTTACATTGACACTGGATATTCGCCGAATTTTGGGATTACTAGTGCTTGGTCAAACTAAATTGGAAGATTATTCGGTTGTTGCAAAGTTATGCATGGTACTATATCAGTAAACATTACCATCTCACTCATTGCATTAGAATGGCATTACTTTACGGATGGCTTTTTTTTAGCTGTCAACTATAAAGCACTAAACAATACAATTGGTTGATAGAAACAACTTATACTTTATATGCTTACTTGTAACTGCCAAGGCTTTTATCTAATAGACTTGTTGCAGTGGGTTAAATTTGGAATATGAAACTTTTAATTACCTATTTAAAGACTGAGCGCCACTGGCGCTCAGCAACAGGGTTGGATCAAAAACGATTTGACAAACTCCTTCTCTTATTCGAAAGAGCCTATTTAGATTTATTTAGTCAATCTATTGAGCAACGACAGGATGACTGTCCCGAGCAACCTTGTTTGAACACCTATACCGCCCTTCTATTCTTTACCTTATTTTCCTTAAAATCAGGCCTTACATATGATTTATTAGATTTGGTAACCGGTATGAACGGCTCGTCGGCCAAACGCAATCAAGACCTGGGGCTAGCTGTTTTACAAGAAACTTTATCCGTTAGTGGCTATGCTCCTAAACGCAATTTTCGTTCCTCGGAAGAGTTTCAAAGTTACTTCCAAAAGCATAAACCATTGATCGTTGATGCCACCGAGCAACGCACTCAACGTCCCCAAGCATCTGCCTATCAAGAGTTAATGTACAGTGGCAAAAATAATCCCATACAGTCAAGGCCATGATCATTGCTACACCCGATCGATATGTACATTATGTGAGTCCGTGTTGGGTGGGTAAAAGTCACGATTATAGTCTGCTTAAATACGAGTTTCCGCCCGAGCAGCATTGGTTTCAAAATCACCGAGTTCGCTTAGACCTAGGTTACTAAGGATTCGATAAAGATTATGATTGTCAAGAGGTTATCATACCTAAAAAGAAGCCTCGCCAACAAAACTTAGCCGATGAAGACAAAACTGCCAATCGGTAAAAGTCGTCTGAACGGATTTATGTGGAACATGCAATCGGTGGCATGAAACGTTATCGAATTTTGTCAGATAGATTACGCATTCATGACTGTGGAATGTACAATAAAGTGGTAGAAGTATGTGCCGGGCTTTGAAACTTTTACATATCTAACTAGCTCATTATCAGCGTTGCAACATGTCTAATTATTAAACATGTTCAAGAGTATAAAAGGCATTAAAATCAAACTAGAAGAAAATGAAGTTAACTAACTTTCAGTATTACATGGAATAGCTAATACTGAGGAGCCAGAACCGAATCTATTCTGTGTAAAATCTGCAAATATATTTTCCGAATTGGGCTAGATAGTGAGAATACTTTTATACACGCCAAATTTTTTACCTGAACTAACAGGTAGTGGTAAATACAACGGTGAATTGGCTGAATGGTTGGTTCGCCGAGGTCATCAAGTTGATGTAATTACAGCTCATCCTTATTATCCTCAATGGCAAGTTC
This sequence comes from Spirosoma sp. KCTC 42546, assembly GCF_006965485.1. Classification (NCBI taxonomy): domain Bacteria; kingdom Pseudomonadati; phylum Bacteroidota; class Cytophagia; order Cytophagales; family Cytophagaceae; genus Spirosoma; species Spirosoma sp. KCTC 42546. The sequence continues at coordinate 8,007,023 of NZ_CP041360.1, read as the reverse complement.
ATAAGGAGTATAGGAATAAACTATGGTTAATAGAGCGAAAAGGTTTATTGACTATACGTCGTACGCCTTTGTATGTGCCAAAAAAACCAACTGGGACAACTAGAATGCTTCATGAGCTCTCATTCGCTTTTAATTCTTTACCCTATTGGATTGGTGCGCTATTTAGGAAATATGATATACTTATAAGCGTGTGCCCTCCTATGCAAGTGGGATTATTACCTTATTTGTATAGCACATTTAAACGCACTCCCTTTGTTTTTCATATTCAGGATTTACAGGTCGATGCCGCCCGGACGCTTGGCCTTATAAAAAATAAGACGTTACTCTCTCTGTTATCAAAGGTTGAAAATTTTTTATTACAGAATGCAAGTGTCGTTTCAAGTATTAGCGAAGGAATGAGAGAGGTAATTTTAGGCAAAAACGTTAAGCCTGAACGATACTTTATGTTGCCTAACTGGGTAGATACCGATTTTATTCAGCCATTACCCCAAAAGGATACACTGCGCTCAATGTTTGGATTTAAACTTGATGATATAGTCGTGCTATACGCTGGTAATCTGGGTGAAAAACAAGGCGTTGAAGGGTTGCTGACTGTAGTAGAAAACATGGCTCATGATTCCAGAGTAAAGTTTGTTATCAATGGTGATGGGGCTCTCAGAGAGGCACTTGTTACCGAAGCTAAACGGCGAGGTTTATCTAATGTCTACTTTAGTCGTGGGGTTTCTTATCAACAACTTCCTCAACTACTTGCAATGGCTACTATACATCTTGTCATCCAAAAAAAAGGGATGTCTAATTTGGTACTCCCCTCCAAACTAACATCGATTATGGCTGCAGGTGGCGCGGCTATTGTAACAGCAGAGCCTAACTCAACACTGGCTAATGAGCTAATAACTAATAGGTTAACAATAGTGGTTCCCCCCGAAGATCCTCAAGCGTTGGAAAATTCTATTCGAATACTTATAGATTCGCCGTCTCTGGAAGACTTTCAGACAAATGCTCGCCGTTATGCGATAGATAATTTCAATCAAGATATGATACTAGATAAATTTGAGACACTACTTTTTGACCTGATTCTCGACAATTCTGTATCTTAGGCATCGAAATTGCTCTATTTATACCAATTAGATTTTTGATATAAGTTTTTAAGACACCAAAAATTAAAAGCAACAGCCAGATGGTCAATTTATGAAACAGTTCGGGTTGCTAGGACGTTTTTGTCATTTTTTTAGCTATCCTTATCACATACCAAATAAAACAAGCAATATGATTTACACTCGCTACCGACTTCTTTGGGTTGTATTGGCATCTTTTTTGCTAACCCCAGCACTTCAAGCGCAAAATAATTTTGTTGTAACTGCCCCTGCATCTGCGACACCTGGTTCCGAAAATACGTTAATTGGAGTAGGAGTAGGCTCATTAAACATGACGGGAGCTAGCAACACACTCATTGGCAGTGGAGCCGGAGTGAGTAATATGGCTGGAGCAAAGAATGCCTTTATTGGATCTTTATCTGGCAGAAATAATTCGTCAGGCCAAAGTAATGCTTTTTTGGGCTATGGAAGTGGTGCAGGAAATACATCAGGTAATCAAAATACATTTGTTGGAACAGAATCCGGTAATGCGAATACAACTGGATTTAACAACCTTTTTGTGGGCTATCGAACGGGATTTTTTAATAATGGATCGAATAACGCCTTTTTGGGGACTGGGGCCGGCTATGCTAACCAAACAGGTGCAGATAACGTGTTTGTGGGCTCTGATGCGGGTGCTGGAAATAGTACAGGTTTACAGAATGTGTTCATTGGTTCTCTAAGCGGAGCTGCTAACCAAAGTGGGAACTATAACACATTCATGGGGTATCAGACTGGAGTAAGTAGCATCAGCGCTACAGCAAATACTATTATTGGCTACCAAGCAGGATATAGTAACATAGATGGAACAAGAAATACTATACTTGGTGTACAAGCTGGATATAATAATAAAGCTTCAAATAATTTAATGATAGGTTATCAAGCTGGCATTAATAACACAACGGGTACATTTAATGCATTCATTGGTAACTCTGCTGGTTATTTAAATACCTCAGGTTCTTCAAACTTTTTTTTAGGTTTATCTGCTGGTCAAAATAATACAAGTGGAAATCAGAACAGTTTTATTGGGGTTGGAACCGGCTTATCTAATACCACTGGAGGTCTTAACATATTTCTTGGGTCCCAAGCTGGTTATAATAGTACTACAGGTAACTCAAATGTATTTATTGGCGTGAACGCAGGCCTAACTAATGAAACTGGCGGTAATAATACATTTCTGGGTTCTAACGCACAAGGCTCCGGGCCTAATGCTAAATTGTTAAATAATGCTACTGCAATTGGAGCCTCAACGCAAGTAAGTGCAGATAATAGTGTTGTCATCGGAAATGGCGCTAATGTTGGTATTGGTACCTCGGCCCCGGCTGCTAAATTAGAACTCGTGTCAACTACAGCGGGTACGTCGGGTTTACGCTTAACTAATTTGACCAGTGCAGTTAGTACTACGTTCACAACCAATAAGTTTTTAACGGTTAATGCCTCTGGCGATGTTGTATTAGCACAATCGGGGACGCCTAACTTGAGAACAGCTGCTAATGAAACAGATGCGCTTTGGCAAACCGATGGCCTCAATCTCCAAAATACGAATGATGGCGGAGTGATTATTGGCTCAGGTGTAAGTAAAACTCCGGTTGGCTATAAATTATACGTGTCAGATGGGATTTTGACAGAGAAGGTAAAAGTAGCCATTAAGAGTACGGATGACTGGTCGGACCGAGTATTTGAACATACCTATAAATTACGTAGTCTTCGTCAAGTTGAGGATTATATAAAACATGAGAAACATCTCCCCGGAGTACCGTCTGCTACAGAAGTTGTTAAAGAAGGCGTTGACATAGGCCAAATGCAGGCTAAACTTCTTGAAAAAGTAGAGGAACTAACGTTGTACGTTATAGAGCTGAAAAAGCAGAACGATGCTTTAAAACAAAAAAGCGACCAGTTGGAGCGCCGTATGAATAAGCAGCAAACTAAAACCCATAAATGATATGAGACTACTACTAACATTTATGGGGTTCTGTATGGCAGCATTTGTGTCAGCGCAGACTCCACCAAAATCATTACGTATTCAAATTAGCTATGAAAAGTCAGGCCAATTCTTGGAGCAAGCCGTTGAAATGATAGAGGCTGTTAACTTAGTAAGTGCCCGAAGCACGGTCAGTTTTCAGGCTGGCCAATCCATAAAGTTGCTGCCTGGCTTTCAGGCGCAAGTGGGTAGTGTATTCACCGCGGATATTAAACCAGTTGCAACAGGCGGTGAACTTGCTTTGCAATTGAAGGCGTTTCCTAACCCCTTTGCCCAATCAACTATGATTGATTATTACCTGCCTGCAGATGGAAAGGTAAACTTATGGATCACAGACTCGCAGGGTAAAATTGTAGGACAACTAGTGAGAGATGAAAACCAGCCTGCAGGACAACACCGTATAGAATGGAAACCCGATTCGTTAAATGATGGTGTATATATTCCAGTTATTGAATCCAACCAGCAGAGAGCAGTTATACGTATTGTTAAAAAGTAACCAGTGAGGCTTTATTAATACAAAAAAGACCCGCAGCCAAGACACGGGTCTTTTTTGTATTAATAAACCAGGGAATGATTTACCATAATCTCAGAAAGTGAAGACATTTGCAATAAAGATGAACGCGCGGCATTATTATTGTGCCTTTATTATTAACGTTCTACCCGACACTCAATGCACACTTGCTCAAAGTCAGGTCTATTAGTCACATTATTTTTAGTTGTAATTGTTCCTCTTTCTTTACTGGCTCAACCTATTCGTAAGCCTTCTCAGTATTCTGCCGAAATAGGCACATATATAGCTTCGTCAACTGAAACACCTTTTTGGCTACGGGCAAATCAATATGGGATTGTTGCAAACCGCTCGCCTGTAGCAACATTTCGAGCCGGTGTATATAGTGATTATGATACGAGACGACATAGTACAGGCCGTTGGCGTGACTCAAAATATGATTTTGGGTATGGACTGAACATTGTTGCGAATAAGACTCAGAACCAACTACCTTATGAAAGGAATGTACTACTTCCTGAAGCGTATGTAAAAGTACGCCGGGGTATTTTTGAAGCCTACATAGGTCGACAGCGAGAGAAGTTCGGATTAGCTGATTCTACTCTGTCGACAGGTTCGTATGCGTGGTCAGGGAACGCCATGCCAATTCCCAAAATTCAGGTATCAATTCCGGTTTTTACACCTATTGGTTTTACAAAGGGCTGGGTAGCCGTTCAGGGTACGTTTGCGCATGGTTATATGGACGCAAACGGATACATTCGAAACTCAATGTTACACCAAAAATCATTGTATCTCCGTTTTGGACGGCAACAGGATGTGGTACGCGTGTATAGTGGGGTAAATCATCAAGTTGTATGGGGTGGCAAAATTGCTGACCCTACAAATGTGCCTTCTTCTATTCAGACAGATGGGAAACTACCATCGGGCTTACTGAATTATTTTTATGTTGTATCAACGCTTAGCCCTCGAAATACAGATACCTCCCAATACAATTATTTTGACCTGACGAATCGAATCGGGAATCACCTTGGCTCGGTTGATTTGGCTGTTGAGGTTGATTTGGTAAGGCATACACTGTATTTCTATCGCCAGAGCATTTATGAAGATGGTTCACTATTCTACTTAATTAATATTGCTGATGGTCTGAATGGCATGCGTATTAGGCGGAATGATCCTAAAGCTATTGTTCGCGATATATTGCTTGAATTTTTAAACACAACTAGCCAGGGGGGACCCGAATTTGTTATTGATGACCCCGATCGGAGAGGGAAGGACGATTATTTTAATCACCAGCAGTATCGGGATGGCTGGGCTTATCGGCAGCATACAATAGGTACACCATTTATACCACCTGCATTGGGCTCTCAGGACCAATACCCAAATGGTACTTTTACAGGTAATAATCGGGTTTATGTGTTCCATGCAGGCATTGCTGGTAGCTTGCCAGTTCGTTGGCGAGTATTGTCGAGCCCATTAGCTTATCAAGCGAAGCTTTCATTTAGTCGGAATCTGGGTACTTACAATAATCCTTATACTACTATTCGTAATCAATTTTCAGCCTATGCTAGTGTAATGGCGCCTTTAGATATTTTGGGAGGACTTCAGTTTACGGCGAGTATTGCTACCGATGCTGGCAATCTGTACCAGAATAGTGTTGGTACATTTATTAGTGTCCGTAAGCTATGGCTTACCAACTATTCTAAGTAATTCAAATAAACGAGTAATTTTAAATATTGGACTTTTTTGAGACGGGATTTGTGGCTAATTTGCAGTCCGGTTTCTGAACCGTAAGATAATATTTGTACTCGCTCATCATCCTAATCTATTATTTTAGCGTACATGGTCTGGTACTAATTATCCAAACCTCGATGAGTAAACCCGTAAGGTATGAGGCATCGCTATTCCATACTGTTTTTTCCGCTTCATGTAATCGTTGATTTCCTGAGCCTTAATACCGCTTTTTTAGGTGCATACTGGATGAAGTTTCAGACCCTGGAAGCCGTATCGCAAGCTCCGTATGCATCACTCTGGGGGCTTTTTAATATAATCTGGTTAATCGAAATATTACTAGTAAAACCTTATATATATCCTCGACAACTATTTAAATCTGGGCATTTAATACGACAATTACTATTATTGACATTTGTTCATGTGGCGGTTATTGCCGTCTGTTGGGTGGCAATTCAAGGCTATTATTATTCCCGGGAACACCTTCTTATTACCTATTTACTTTTTCTTTTTTTTGGGGGTGCTTTTCGAGTTGGGGGAGTATTATTTCTTAAAGAATATAGGGCGAGGGGCTATAATAACAGACGGTATATTATAGCTGGTTATGGTAAATTAGCAAACACAATCCGAGGGTTTTATGATACACATCCAGAAATGGGTTTTCATTTCTGTGGCTATTTTGATGAGTCAACTCCAGAAAATGCTGAATTTCTCCAGGGTGGATACGAGAATCTCTTAGAGTATACACGCACGAATCGAGTTGATTGTGTCTACTGCTGTATGCCCTATATGAATAACGAACGACTGAAAGCTGTTGTAGATAATGCAGAAGTATTTGATTACCAAGTGAAGATACTGGTTGACTTTAGGGGATTTTTAGCTCGTAGTACATCAATTGAATACCATGATGTGTTACCTGTTTTGAATCTTTCATCAGAGCTAATCTTCGATTTTCAAGTCAATATATTTAAGCGCTCATTTGATATAATATTCTCATTATTGGCATTGGGCTTAGGGCTACCCCTATTTATTATTATTGCGGCTATAACACGACTTACATCTGATGGACCAATATTTTATGCACAGGAGCGCATCGGTCAGGGAGGAAAACCATTTAAAATATACAAGTTCCGGAGCATGTATATTGATGCTGAAAAGTCGGGCCCAGTATTGTCGGGTGGATTACTAGATAATCGAATTACTCCTTGGGGACGCTTTATGCGGAAGACTCGCCTTGATGAAATTCCTCAGTTCTATAATGTGCTCATTGGGGACATGTCAGTAGTAGGGCCAAGACCAGAACGGCAGTATTTCATTGATCAAATTGTCGAAATCGCTCCTGAGTATCGCTCCCTATTGAGTGTAAAACCTGGTATTACCTCCATCGGCCAGATTAAATATGGGTATGCCGCCAGCATTGATGAAATGGTGCAGCGGTTACGCTATGATCTGCTTTATCCCAAACGCCGGTCATTCTTGTTCGATATGTGGATTATTGCCCAAACGCTTCGGGTAATGGCACAGGGCCGTGGCAAGTAATTGCTGCTGCTTGTTATATAATCGACCTAGCTTCTATGAGATTTCTGTTTTTGTGGATTTGGTATGGGTTAATCATAATTGCCAGTTGTACGCTACTGTATGGACAGCGAGTTAATCAATATCAATTGGAGGTAGGTGCCTTGGGTTCATCAGCACAAACACCTTTTTGGCTGCGTGCCAATCAATATGGAACTGTTCCCCTAAAGAATCCCGCTTTACAATTAAATGCTGGATTTCGATTAGATTATCAACCTATCGACAGTACGGGTTATAAACCAAAAATGGATTGGGGGTATGGTATCAACGTAGTTGCTAATCTTGGTACGACAACTCAATTTCTTCTTCCAGAAGCATACGTAAAAGGTCGTTTTGGCGCTTTTGAACTCTATGCTGGTCGTCGGAAAGAGATGGTTGGCTTGGTTGACACGCTTCTAACAACAGGGGCTTATGCCTGGTCAGGCAATGCGCTTCCGATACCTAAAATTCAGCTCGGCTTGCCTACGTTTACGTCGCTTCCTTTTACGAAAGGCGTAGTCTCCATGATGGGAGCATTCTCGCACGGTTGGTTTGAGAACTCAGACCGATTAGTGACAGGCTCCTACTTGCATCAATTATATATTTATGGCCGTATCGGTAAACCATCCTGGAAATTTAGGCTGTATGGTGGTTTCAATCATGAAGTTATTTGGGCTGGTTACTCTAATTATTTAGGCCCAGTAGTATCAGTTAACGGTCAGCTTCCGTCATCCATTCGCTACTATCCTGCCGTAGTATTGGGTACTCGGGGGGCTGATTATACAACTGACAAAAACCTAACTTCTTTTGAGGATAATCGAATTGGTAATCATTTAGGGTCTCTTGATGCAGCGGCAGATATGGATTTATCTAATTGGAATATTTTTATCTATCGACAATTTCTATATGATGATGGGTCCTTATTCTATGGGACAAATCTTCAGGATGGTCTTAATGGACTACGTCTTAAAAATCGTCAGAAGCCGACTGGAGGTAACTTTTTTTTACGGCAAATCACAGTTGAGTACCTATTTACGGGTAGTCAGGGGGGAGATGTCTTCATTATTGATGACCCTAAGCGTAGAGGAAGGGATGATTATTTTAATCATAGCCAGTTTATTGATGGCTGGACTTACTTTGGGCGTACTATCGGGACTCCATTCCTGATCCCGCAACAGGAAATAAGTGCAACTTTACCATCCCGATATGGAATTGCTAACAATCGGGTTAGCGTGTTTCATGCTGGCCTTAGTGCTTTAGTTTTTAATAAAGTAGACCTTATCGCTCGATTATCCTTTAGTAAGAATGCAGGTACGTATGCAATACCTTACCTTACGATTCCATCTCAGTTTTCGGGCTTGTTTACAGCTTCTTTGCCGCTAAACCTGTTTGGTGGAACGATATTGAATGGCTCGTTTGCCGTAGATGCAGGTGAGTTGCTACCAAATAGCGTAGGCGCATACGTCGGCTTGCGAAAGACGGGTATGTTGAGTGGTAAACGTCAGGTGATTATTTCACCTCGGCGGGGATTCTAAGTAATACGTTACCCATGAGACCATTAACAAACTTTCACATGATTTTAATGGAAAATGCGGATTAGTATCTCAAATCAGTCCTATTTTTACTGTAACTTGGTCGATATAATAACTATGAATAACGGGCGTGGGGATGGTGTTGACGAATAAAATGTGGAGTTGGTTAAGTATTTTAGTCATGGTTGGAATGGGCATGTCCTGTGGACAGGATTCCCAGAGAAACCTCAATCGGTCGGTGCGGGACATGCGGACTTGCGCCGACGGACAAGCTCTGACATCAAACGAAGAAATGGCTATTCGTCAGCAGATTAACGCTGAGAAGAAAACCCAGCAGATCGATGAAATATTTCAGCAAAAAGTAAGGGGGGGGCTGAATGGGAATGTGTTGGTCGCTCAAAAGGGTATTGTGCTCTACAAGAATTGTTTTGGGCTGGGCCATTTTGAGCGCAACCAGCGTGATACATTAGTCGACGATTCGAAATTTCAACTGGCATCGCTCTCGAAGACATTCACGGCAGTTGGTACGCTGAAACTGATTGAAGCCGGGAAACTGAAGTTTGAAGATACGATTCAGAAATTCTATCCAAATTTCCCCTATCATGGTATCACGATTCGCGAGTTGTTGAGCCACCGCAGCGGATTGCCTAATTATCAGTATGCCTTCGACGACAGTATGAAGGTTAATTTTTACAAGAAAGAAAAACCCTATCCCTCCAATGCAACCATTATGCACTGGTTTGCTACGGTAAAACCAACGCCTAAAGCCTACAATATTCCTGGCCGTAGCTTTAGTTATAGTAACACGAACTATATGGTGCTGGCCTCAATCATTGAAAAAGTAACCGGTCAGAGCTACGAGGCATTTATTCATAAGACAATCTTCGAACCACTGGGTATGCACCAGACCTTTGTGGCAACGACTAAAAACGATTCAATTAATCATCATCGAACCGCAGGCTATCAGTGGAACCGCCGGATTCCGAAAGATTATTACGACGATGTTGTTGGTGATAAGGGTATTTATTCCACCACCGGCGATTTGTTTCGATGGTATCGGGCATTGAATGGTGACTGCTTATTACCGAAAAAAATGCTGGCGGAAGCCTTTATCCCGCGTAGTTTTGAGCGAAAAGGCGCTAAAAATTATGGGTATGGGTTCCGTATGATGCTAAATGATACGAACCAACCCGAATATATTTATCATTCGGGCTGGTGGAAGGGCTATAATTCGATGTTTTGGTTTAGTCCCAAAGATGAATATGTGATTATAATCCTCGGAAATCGTTATAACACGACCGTTTATCGGGTGAAGGAACTAATAGATGTATTGCATGGGGGGGCGAATACTACACAATCTGATTCCGATACTGAGGTAGAAATATGAGTAGAGCCGGCCTGATGGTCGGCTTTTTTAGTTATTAACTTTGATGGTGGCTCCTAAGCCGTTATTATTTATGCGTTTCGTTCTATTGAGTATGCTTCTTGGCACTGTATTACCTCAAATTGCCTTATCGCAGGAAGTGATTAAGCTTTGGCCAGATGACGCCATTCCGAATTCAATCGCTGGAGCTAAGATTACTGAAAAGTCAGAAACAGATGCAAATGGTATTCTTCGGATTAGCAATGTATCTATGCCAACCCTAACGGCCTACATACCTGCTAAGGGAAAAGGGACTGGAGCGGCCGTTATGATTTGTCCTGGTGGAGGATACGGAATACTGGCTGCCAGTCATGAAGGTTCTGATATAGCTCGTTGGTTCAATGAAATGGGTGTAGCGGCTTTCGTACTAAAATACCGATTGCCCAACCCCGAAATAATGACCAATCAGCAGGAAGTGCCCTTAATGGATGCTATGCAGGGTATGATCCTAATCCGGCAGAGCGCTGGTCGTTACGGTATTGACCCTGCTAAAATTGGGGTGATGGGCTTCTCGGCGGGCGGACACCTGGCAGCTACTCTTGCAACGCATTACAATCGTGGCCCCAAAGCTAGTGAACTGGCTAAACCGAACTTTGCAATTTTACTTTATCCCGTAATTACATTCGGCGAAAAGGCACATACTGGCTCCCGGGATAAACTATTAGGGAAATTGAATACTTCGCCTGAACTGATTGCTTATTATTCAAATGAGTTGCAGGTAACCCCCCAAACACCACCTACATTTCTGGTGCATGCTGAAAATGATAAAGGTGTTCCAGTCGAAAATAGTATAAGTTTTTACTTGGCTTGCTTAAAGAACGAAGTACCTGCCGAAATGCACTTGTATCCTACGGGAGGACACGGTTTTGGCATGCGCACAGCAAAATTTGGATCGCTCAATACCTGGCCAGATGCCTGTAAGGCCTGGTTGACAGCCTTGACAACTCCGAAACCATAAGAGTATCAATTCAATAAGAAACCCATCTGTCAAGCGCTTAAACTTGAGAGATGGGTTTCTTACTATAGCTCACTCAAACGGTCTGTTAGTTATCGTTCAAAATCAAAGGTACATTCCCACGTGCGCCCATAATCACGATCTTAGCGTTTGGCGATGCGGCCAGTTCACGTTGAGCTTTGATTTGTTCGTACTGTAGTTGTTTATCGCTCAGACCAGTGGAGATGATCTTTTGATAATCTGCAATGCCCTGTGCTTCAACTCGTTTCCGTTCTGCTTCCTGCCGTTCTTTTTGCAGAACAAACTGCATTTTTTGGGCATCCTGCTCAGCGTTAATTTTTGATTCAATGGACTTTTTAACCGAAGCGGGCAGGTCGATGTTACGAATCAGCAATTGTTCCAGCAGAAGACCTCGTTTCTGGAAGTCGGCTTCGATAGTTTTATAGATTCGAGTTTGGAACTCATCACGACGAGTCGAGTAAAGAGCCACAGCATCATAGTAAACCGCGTTGTCCCGGATACGCGTACGGGTAATTGGGCGAACAACTTTGTCCGTATAATCTTCCCCAATTTCCCGGTAGATCCTGGGAGCATCGGCCGCAACCACTCGATATAGCACAGTTAGGTCGATTACAACTTCCAGCCCATCGGCAGTGAGTACCCGAATCGCATCGTCTCCTTGCTTCTGACCCTCATCGTGGGCTGCCGACATCGTGTAATTTTGCGTTTGCAAATTAAATTCGGTTACACTGGCCAGTGGATTAACGAAGTTCAATCCAGAGTTTAACGTACGGTCGCTGACATTACCGAACAACGAAATAATTCCAACCTGTCCAGCATCAATTTGTCGGACGCTGGCCGTGAGGGATCCCAATATAATTAAAATAATACCAGCCACTTTAGCTGGCCGTGAAAAGCGCGAAAAAGTCAGCGCAGGGGTATTTATAGCAAACCCAGCGATTAACGCTAGAGTGCCAAGAACAATAAAAAACATAGTGTAAATGGAGATGAGCCGTTCTATCAAACGACTACTAGTGAACTAGATGGTTAAGAACTGATACGGGCAGGGGACAAAAAATGGCCAGCATTACTGGCGTTGGGGCGGTGTCATAAACGGTTTTTGTTCAGAAGACATCCTAAATGTAGCTGAAAATCAGTGCTTAAAAAACTGATATAGGAAGAACGGATGCTGGCTTAGCCAGTCGGTTACAAGGCCTGATAATAGATGATAGAGCATAAAAAAAGGCATCCGGTAAACTACCAGATGCCTTTCTTAACCACACTATTAACCCTTCAGTAGATTAGCGTGAAGTTTTTGTACCTTTTTTCTTGTCTTTAGCAGCAGGAGCGGCAGCAGGAGCAGCGGCAGTTTCTGCGGCAGCGGCTGCTGATACTACTTCACCTTTCAGGTACAGAACTGTTTGACCAGCTTCTGCATTGCTCGTTACCGTAACCGACTTGTTGAATGGGCCGGCAGCAGCAGCATTAAAGGTAGCCGAAACAGTACCCGTTTTGCCTGGCATAACTGGTTCGCGAGTCCAACTTGGCTTCGTGCAGCCGCAGGAGGCCTGTGCATCATTGATAACAACCGGATCGGTACCTGTATTCTTGAACTCAAATACGTACGTTACTGGTTTTCCCTGCTCAACTTTGCCGAAATCGTGCGTTTCTTTCGCAAATTTCAGAACTCCTTTTTGGGCGTAGCTAACTGCGACCAACACAAATAAAGCTACGAAAAGTGAAAAAATCTTTTTCATTGGACTAAACGGAATTATGATTTGGTTGTTAAGATGCTTAACCCTTACAAACCTCAATCATAGCAAACACTTTGCCAATTCTTGCAGGTTGTTGTTCGGTTAACAAAGAAACTGAAAAAATCGTTTTTTTGAAAGCTGACTTGTTTTATCTTACTTTTACTTTCGCTTGGTGATCGATGTATACGGTGCCAGCCACTTCATCGATAAATTGATTGTTAGACGATTTCAATCCGTAGCTCTGTTGTGATAGCAAACGAACAACTCCGCTCGACTGATATTTTAAGTCGTGAAAAAATCCTATCGGACTATCGGTTGGCGTATGAAAGTCGTCAGGTTAGTTTGTTGGGGAGACGTGATGTAATGGGAGGCCGCGCTAAATTCGGCATTTTTGGCGATGGCAAAGAACTCGCTCAACTGGCGGCTGCTCGTGCATTTAATCGTGGGGATTTTCGCTCTGGCTATTACCGAGACCAGACCTTTGTGGCTGCTTTAGGCGAGCTGCGCTGGACGGAGTTTTTTGCCCAGCTCTATGCGCATACCGATCTGGAGGCAGAACCTAATACCGCCGGTCGGTCTATGAATGGCCACTTTGCTACTCGCTGGCTCGATGAACAAGGGCTATGGCGGAATCAAACTGAACTCTACAACTCTGTCTGCGATATTGCGCCCACAGCGGGGCAAATCCCTCGTTCGCTGGGATTGGCTTATGCGTCTAAACTGTTTCGAAATAATCCTGATTTAGCCGATCTGACAAATTTTTCGCATAACGGAAATGAAATCGTTTTTGCGACCATTGGCGATGCATCTACTTCGCAGGGTATGTTCTGGGAGACTATGAACGCAGCCGGTGTGTTGCAGGTGCCGTTACTTATGTCGGTTTGGGACGATGGATATGGCATTTCAGTGCCTGTTGAATATCAGACGGTTAAAGGAAGTATCTCAAAAGCATTGGCAGGTTTTCAGCGAGATGGCAATGATAAAGGCATTGAGATTTTTACCGTAAAAGGCTGGGATTACGTTGGGTTGTTTGAAACCTATCAACAAGCTGCCCATATCTGCCGTGAAGAACATGTGCCAGTGCTGGTTCATGTGCAGGAACTGACCCAGCCCCAAGGCCATTCATCGTCGGGTTCTCATGAGCGGTATAAGTCGAAAGACCGCCTGGATTGGGAGACGGAACATGACTGCAACCGGATGTTCCGCCAGTGGATTCTGGAAAACGGATACGCTTCCGATGACGAACTGGAAGCGATTGAAACTGACGCCAAAAAATCAGCCAAGCAAGCGCGTATTGAGGCCTGGAGTGCGTATCAGGCTTCGATGAAAGTTGATTTTGAGGAATCGCTTGATTTACTTCAACAAGCCGCCCGACATAATCCCAAATCAGCCGAATTGATGGCGATTCGGGAGGAGCTCCGAAAAACGGTTACGCCCATCCGCAGGGATTCAGTAGCTGCCATACGGAAAGCACTTCGCCTGATACGAACCGATGCTGGTCCAGCCCGCCAACGCTTAAAGGCCTGGCTCGAGCGTACGAATGCTGAAAATAATGACCGGTTTAGTTCGCATTTATATAGTGAGTCGCCCGATTCACCCATGCGGGTGGAGGCCGTATCGCCTACGTTTTCAGACGATAGTCCGGCTCTGGATGGTTATCTGATTCTACAACGGTATTTTGATAGCTTGTTTACCCGCGACCCGCGCGTAGTGGCATTGGGCGAAGATGTAGGAAAAATTGGTGACGTTAATCAGGGTTTTGCGGGCTTGCAGGAAAAATTTGGTGAAATACGTATTACCGATACCGGCATTCGTGAAACAACTATTATTGGGCAGGGTATTGGGATGTCTATGCGAGGCCTGCGGCCTATAGTCGAGATTCAATATTTCGATTATGTGTATTACACATTAGCAACGCTGACCGATGATTTGGCAACGTTGCTATATCGAACAAAAGGGGGGCAGAAGGCACCGCTTATTATACGTACACGTGGCCACCGACTGGAAGGCATCTGGCATTCGGGTTCGCCTATGGGTACCATGCTGAGTAGCCTGCGTGGTTTACACATACTCGTTCCGCGAAATATGGTTCAGGCCGCCGGTTTTTACAATACACTCATTAAAGGCGATGACCCGGCTTTACTGATTGAATCCTTGAATGGCTATCGTCTGAAAGAACTGTTGCCCAATAACTTAAACGACTTTTGCGTACCTCTAGGTGTTCCTGATATACTGCGCCCCGGTTCTGATGTAACGGTAGTTACCTATGGGTCGATGTGCCGGATTGTGATGGAAGCTGCGGGTCAATTGGCACAGATGGGTATCGGTGTTGAAGTCATTGATGTACAGACGTTGCTACCATTTGATGTTCACCACAGCATCATTGATTCTATTAAAAAAACGAGTCGTGTACTTTTTGCTGATGAAGATGTTCCTGGTGGCGCATCGGCTTATATGATGCAGCAGGTTGTAGAGTGCCAAAATGCGTATCGTTACCTAGATTCGGCACCGCGTACTTTATCGGCAAAACCGCATCGACCACCTTACGGCTCCGATGGGGATTATTTCTCGAAACCAAACGTGGATGATGTAATTGAAACCGTATATGCACTGATGAGCGAAGCCGAGCCAGATCGGTTTCCCCCAATTTAATTTTGAATGATAGAATGAGTGAATACGTTCACATTAACTATTCACCGCACCGGCGGCTCGGTCATTCTATCATTCGCTCGTTCACCATTCCTACATGTCATACTTTAAGGACATACAATCGGGTATACGAACAACGCTTAAGGGATTAAGTTTAACGTTGCGTCATCTCCGTAATGCTACCCATCGCCGAACACCAGAGGGCATTGCCAGTGATAACTATTTTGATCTGCAAAATGGGCTGGTCACACTTCAGTATCCGCATGAGCAACTACCTATTCCTGATAATGGGCGCTATCGGCTCCGCAATGAAATCGACGATTGTATCGTCTGCGATAAATGCGCGAAAGTTTGCCCGGTCGACTGTATAACAATTGATGCCATAAAAGCCACTGAAGAAGTTGGGCGCGCATCCGATGGGTCTCCTATACGCTTATATGCTGCCAAGTTTGACATTGACATGGCGAAGTGCTGCTACTGCGGCCTTTGTACGGTAGTTTGTCCTACTGAGTGCCTGACAATGGATAAAAAGTTCGATTATAGTGAATTTGAGCTAGGCAAACTGACCTACAACTTTTCGAACCTGACTGAAGAGCAGGCTACCGAAAAACGATCCTTGTACGAACAGTTCTTAGTGGAGAAAGAAGCCGCCAAAGCGGCCCAGGTAGCTGCAAAAGCAACACAAATTCAGGTTCCAGATGAACCGGTACTTCCTAAAGCCAGTCCAGCCCGGCCTGTATTTCGTCCAACTGCAAAACCTGCTCCTAAAGCGGAGCCTAAAGAACCAGCCAACTCCGAAGGGTCATCCATTGAGCATCCATTGACGGATGCTACTCCCCAGGAAATGCAACAAATTGCGCAGGGTGGCCTAGAAACTACCAAACGCCCAGTGTTTAAGCCGACCCAAAAGCCTGTAACGAAGGTTACGGACGTGCCTGCCGATGTGTCACCAGGGGAAACAGCTCCCGAAAAGCCAGTTGTATCAAAGCCCGCTTTCCGGCCAACGATGAAACCTGGTACGGCTGGAGGAGCACCTCAACTACCCACACCTGAGGCTAACGCGAGTGCTGAATCTCCATTAGAAGCGGAGCCAGTAACACCCAAGCCAAGTGTGAAGCCAGCAGGCTTTCGGCCGACAATGAAACCGCCGGTAAAACAGCCAGAGGCCTTGCCAACCTCAGAGCCACCCAAACCGAAACCGGCCTTTCGGCCAACGATGAAGCCGACAGTAACAAAGCAGGAAGAGCCGAAACCAGAGCCTCCTGTAGTCTCCGAAGTCTCAAAACCCAAGCCAATTGCTTTCCGGCCAACCATGAAGCCCGTAAAGCCAGTGGAGGAGCCAATAGATGAATCGTTGAACGTGACACCATCGGATGCGCCAGTGGCAAAACCAGCGGCCTTTCGGCCAACCATGAAACCGAAGGTGGTGCCTAAAACTGACGCAGTAGAGCCTAACGTAGAAAACATTGTGGCTACAACTGAAGGTGCTGGTGATATAGTTGACGTTCCGATGGTTGAACAACCGCCTAAGTCGAAACCGGCCTTTCGGCCAACGATGAAACCCAAGGCTAAGCCTGACAGTGAACAGGCAGAGTAACTAAACAAAATCGACAAATTTGTGATCCAACTTGCGTTTTATGCCTTTGCTAGTCTGAGTATTGTAGGGGCATTGGCAGTTTTATTCACTCGTAATGTGCTTTATGCAGCCTTTTTTTTGCTGCTAACATTGCTTGGTGTAGCCGGATTGTTCGTATTAGCAAGTGCTGATTTTCTGGCCATTGCCCAGATTATGATTTATGTGGGGGGCGTGTTAGTATTGGTGATCTTTGGGGTTATGCTCACGCACAAACCTGAGCCGCCGGGGGATGTAACTAGCCAGCAACCCAACCGGATTGCATCGTTGAATCGCTCTGGGAGTTGGTCAGGATGGGTACTAGCGGTATTGGTAGCAGGCAGCTTGTTTGTGGCTTTGTTTACGCTACTGGTTCGGGCAAATTTTGCTCTATTAAATCAACCCGTTGGCTGGCAGAGCACAGTGAACACGATTGGTAAGCAACTTATGACCGAATATGTCGTTCCGTTTGAACTGGCAGGTATTCTACTATTAGCTGCTCTCGTGGGGGCTACTTACCTGGCTTCTCCACTGGCAAAATTAGCTCGCAATGGAACCCGTTGATAGTCATTTATTTTTGATCGTAGGTGCGGCTTTGTTCAGTATCGGGCTCGCGGTTGTGCTCGTAAAACGCCATGTAATCGTCGTACTTATGGGTATTGAGCTAATGCTTAATGGCGTAAATATTAATCTTGTTGCATTTAGCCAATATGACCCTGACCGCTTACAAGGGCAAATGCTAGCCTTATTCGTTATGGTCGTAGCAGCAGCGGAGTCAGCAGTTGCTCTGGCCATTGTCTTACAGGTATACCGTCATTTCCGCACGGCCCAGTTGGATGAGTTGAATGAACTGAAACAATGAATCCACTTTTTGAACCTATCATTGATGGCATAGTTACGCACGGTTACGGAATCGTAGACGATTTCCTGAGTTTGGGCGAAGTCAAAGCACTGGCTAATCGACTACACGAGCGCCATATTGCTGGACAGTTTCGGGCGGCCGGTATCGGTAATCAGCAGATACTAGTTGAAAATGCAATTCGGGGCGATGAGATTTTATGGATCGACGAAGCTACAGCCACTCCGGACGAAACTGCTTTTTTGCAACTTATTGGTGAGTTTGTTCAGTACGCCAATCAGACTTGTTATCTGGGTTTACGGGAGTTCGAGTTTCACTACGCTCGCTACCCGGCTGGCACGTTTTACAAACGCCATCTAGACCAGTTTCGAAGCGATTCGCGCCGAAAACTATCCGTTATCTGTTACCTTAATATAGATTGGAAAGAAACCGATGGGGGGCAACTAGCGCTCTACCTGCCGGATTCCGATAGCAACTCCGAGCGACAACTGACAATTGCCCCAACCGCTGGACGGCTGGTGTGTTTTGAAAGTGGACGACTCGAACACGAGGTGCTGCCCGCCACTCGTGAACGACTAAGTATAACTGGCTGGCTGAAAACTGGCTAAAAAGCCGTTTGCTTCCCCACAGGATAATGGGGATATTTGCGGCCAATTCTGACTGACAACGAATGCCCGTCGATACTCCCCAACTGATTCATTTGCTACCTGCTCTCTTGCTAGGCTTGCCTTTTGCCGGGTTTCTAATACTAACAGGAGCAAGTCGACGGACTGCGGGCTTATTGGCTATTGTACTGACTGGCCTAGGGCTGATTTTATCGGTTGCCCTGGCTTTACAATTGCCGGATCAACCCTTAATGATTCAGGGCGATTGGGCGGTTTTGTCGGGTATATCGTTCCCAATGACGCTCCGGGTCGATGCAATGGCTGCCATGATGTTAGTCCTGGTGCATTTTGTGGCCTTGTTAGTAGAGATTTATTCCCTCTCCTACTTGCACGATGAGCCGAAATTGCGCCGTTATTTTGGGTATCTGCAATTGTTCATTGGGGCTATGTTAGGCATTGTTCTGGCGGGTAATCTACTCGTCATGTATGCCTTTTGGGAGCTAGTTGGCCTGGCTTCCTATCTGCTAATCGGTTTTTATGCCGAACGTCAGGCAGCATCGAAAGCAGCTAAAAAAGCATTCCTGATGAATCGGGTTGGAGATATTGGGTTCCTGGTTGGCATTTTTCTAACCTACAATTACTTCGGTACGCTTGATTTCTCGGCCCTGGCACTTAAAAGCGAAGGGGTAATTTTGCCTACTGCGCTGGGACTCTGTCTCTTTATGGGTTGCGTTGGTAAATCAGCGCAGTTTCCATTACTGACCTGGCTTCCTGATGCTATGGAAGGACCTACGCCTGTGTCAGCCCTGTTACATGCCGCTACCATGGTAGCAGCAGGAATTTTTCTGCTCGCCCGAATTCACCCATTACTCTCCCCCGATGCCTTAGTCGTAGTTGCCTTGATTGGCACGATTACGACAATTTGGGGCGGGTATTCTGCCCTTTTTCAGACGGATATTAAGAAAGTACTAGCCTTCTCTACGGTATCACAATTGGGGCTCATGGTTGCGGCTATGGGAACCGGAAACGTAAGCGGAGCCATGTTTCATTTGTTGACCCATGCATTTTTTAAAGCCGGACTATTTCTGAGTGCAGGGGCAGTTATTCACGCAGTGCATACCCAGGATATGCGACAAATGGGGGGCTTACGACAAGTTTTATCGACTACGTTTATTGGCTATACAATCTGTGCAGCCGCATTAGCGGGCCTACCCTTGTTTTCTGGCTTTCTGTCGAAGGAGGTGATTTTGGGTGGCGCATTCGGTTGGGCAGCGGATCAGGAGGCTAAACTATCCTATTTTATTCCGGTCTTGCTTTTGTTGTCATCGGGACTGACAGCACTCTATATGGCACGTCAGTGGCGACTCATTTTCTTTGGCACGTACCGTAATGGGGATATACCCCTAACTCGTGCACACGAGCCGGACTGGCTCATGCGTGGGCCAGTAGTTCTGTTGGCGGCTTTATCAATTGGAATCTGGTTTTCAATAAATCCACTTTCAGCACATGGTAGTTGGTTCTTTGGCCTATTTCCAACCGTTGAAGCAATCTCCTTTTGGTGGTTGGCACCGGTTTCTATCGGACTGGTCATACTGGGTGGCTGGATTGGTTTCCGAATGGTTGAACCCAATACCAATTCTATATTTGTCCAACTTTCGCTCTCGTATGGTTTTCTGGATGTAGGCTACCATTATATAGTGATTAATCCAACGCGTAAGCTGGCGTCACTTCTAAACCGAATGGATAAGCGTATTATTGATGGATTAGTGAATGGCGCGGGTGTATCAACGGTTGTTCTGGCTCATTTGTCCCGTGTTGTTGACCGATCGTTTGTCGATGGGCTGGTGAATGGGATGGCCTGGCTGGCTAGCCAATTGGGCCGACTAACGCGATCTGTACAGAATGGTCAGGTACAATCGTACATTACGGCGGCCGTGGTTGGTTTACTATTGGTACTTTGGTGGATTCTGTAACGTCTTTATGATTCTTTCGCTACTTATTTTTCTTCCGTTACTCGGTTCGCTCATCGTGGCTTTGCTGCCCGGTCAGCAAACGAAACCGTTCCATTGGATTGCTCTGGTGATCACGCTTGCCGAGGTAGTTTTGGCGGGCGCAGCATATGTAACATTCAACACGTCCGTTACGGGTTATCAACTTCTTGAACAGGCTAATTGGATTACACTGCCACTTGGCAGTCTTGGAATTGCGTCAATTGACTATTTAGTTGGGGTAGACGGTATAAGTTTGCCATTAGTCGTGCTATCGGCAGTGGTTATGCTGGTGGGTGTGCTTTCCTCCTGGACAACTATTAAAACTCGGCACAGAGCTTATTATTCGCTTTATCTTTTGCTTACGGGCACGATCATGGGGTGCTTTGTGGCCCTCGATTTCTTTCTGTTCTTCCTGTTTTTTGAGTTCATGCTCCTGCCGATGTACTTCCTGATCGGTCTTTGGGGTGGCCCACGCCGGGAATATGCGTCAATCAAGTTTTTTCTTTACACCTTACTGGGGTCGCTGTTGATTCTACTGGTTATGATTGGATTGTATCTGTCCGTCATGGATCCGGTGAGTACAGCAGTAGTGGCTGGGTTAGCAGCCGACCCATCGGCAGTGACCGATGATATCGTTCGTACGTTACAGACCTACCTACAAAACGGACAACTCAATTCATCGCAGATCGTCCATACGTTCGATATGCGTTACCTGGCTGACGGTAGCAATTACCTGCCCAACGCGTTTCTGAATCCTGCCGCTGAACCAATAATATTTGGATTGCCTGCCCGGATGCTAGCGTTTTGGGCTGTGTTTATTGGCTTTGCAATTAAGTTGCCGATTGTACCCGTGCATACCTGGTTACCCGATGCCCACGTTGAAGCCCCTACGCCCGTATCGGTGGTTCTGGCAGGTGTATTGCTGAAAATAGGGGGGTATGGTTTCTTGCGGATTGTTTGGGATTTCTTTCCCGATGGTGCCGCCGAATATGCGCAAACACTGGGCGGTTTAGGCGTACTATCAATTGTATACGGGGGATTAAATGCGCTGGCACAAACCGATCTTAAAAAGATGATCGCCTACTCGTCCGTATCGCACATGGGCTTTGTTCTATTGGGTGTGGCTTCACTCACGGCTGAAGGTATCAACGGGGCCGTCTACCAGATGGTGAGCCATGGTGTACTGTCGGCTATGCTGTTCCTGATTGTCGGCGTCCTTTATGATCGTACCCATGACCGTCAGATTGACTCGTATCGGGGATTGATGCAGCCCATGCCCCAGTATACGACCATAACCGCCATTGCATTTTTTGCTTCGCTGGGTTTGCCGGGCTTTTCGGGTTTTGTGGGCGAATTGTTCACGCTTATGGGCAGTTTTCAGTCAGATTGGCTGCCAGGCTGGATGACGGCCATTGCCACTACGGGTATTTTGCTGGCAGCCGCCTATTTCCTCTGGACACTCCAACGTATGTTTTTTGGCTCTACCTGGGTTCGGCCTTTCGAGATACAGGCTGGCCCAACATCCGTACTCGCTGATTTGACTATTCACGAAAAGCTAATGCTGTTTCCGCTGGGCGTTTTAGCGTTATTACTAGGCTTATTTCCGAACCTGATTTTTAATCTTTCCAGCGCAACGGTAGGACAGTGGTTACTGAAGTTTGCGGTGGAGTAGACTCCAACAAAATACAAAATAATCGTAGAGGTACAGGGAATGCAGGGGTGTAGCTTCGTTCAGCGCCCAAATTGTCGGCGTCGAGCCATCTGCCAAACTACGCCTACAATACCCAGTAAGGCGATTGGTCCTAACAGATTCAGCAACTGCCAGCTTGTACGACTGCTATCTACGCGAATTTTATCCAGGGGTCGCAACGTTACGGTTCGGTTGCGGGCGGCAATGACCCCGGTTGGGTCAACGAGATAATCAATGGCGTTTAACGCAAAGTCTTTGTTGGCATAGGTGGTGCGGGTGTAGCGGTCAAAGCCAAGTGGGTAGGGCGTTTGGCGTTTGTAATCGACATCGTTTACAATCAGGTCGCCGTCAGAGCAGATCAAAATTCGGGAGGCTACACCTTCTGCTTTAAAGCCAGTGGCACGTGGGTCGCCGGGTAGAATTCGGTTGGCAAACAGGGATTGGAATTTCCCTTCCAGCAAACAACCGATTAGTCGGGGTCCGCCTGTATACGTTTGTGGGTCTGGCTGCTGACGGGCTTCGTTATAGGAAATCAGCGCTGGTGTTTTCAGGAGATTGGTATAAGGTGACGTTAAGAGCAGGGGCGTTTTCTGAATACCCACTGATCGAACCGTATCGAGTGTACTCACGAACCGGCCCAGCACCGCATCCAGGTTTCGTACAATCGGATTACCAGACGTGCCAAAGTTGTTGAGTCGCGGATAAAACCGCCAGGGAACCAGTTGGATATTAGGCTTGTCACCCAAATTTCCCACATTGAGCGGAATGGTGGCACAGTATAAATCCTTCACGACATCGCGGTTGATACGAACACCCCAGCGAAAAAATAGATCGTCCAGATTTAAGCTCAGGGGTTGCGCATAGGTGCCTTCGTTGCTAACACTGTCGACACGCTGACCATCCACAAAAAACAACGCCCGTCCGCCATGGACGACAAATTGATCCAGCTTGAAAATTTCGTCTTCCGAAAAGGCCTTGTCGGGTTTCGGTACCAATACCAGATCGAGACCCGCAATAGGGCCCGGCTTGCTCATATCAATAAAAAACAGGTCGTAAGTCTGCTGAACGGATGCCAGCAAATCGGCAAAGCGCGAGGGAGGTACCTGAGTATGCCCGTACAACAAGCCTATCCGCTTACGATTTTCTTCAGTCTGTGTCAGCTTTCGAATGGCCGAAGCCAGCTGAAACTCAACGCCTTCATAGGATTGATTTAA
The DNA here is from genome assembly GCF_006965485.1 of Spirosoma sp. KCTC 42546. Taxonomy (NCBI): domain Bacteria; kingdom Pseudomonadati; phylum Bacteroidota; class Cytophagia; order Cytophagales; family Cytophagaceae; genus Spirosoma; species Spirosoma sp. KCTC 42546. The sequence continues at coordinate 7,983,838 of NZ_CP041360.1, read as the reverse complement.
CTGCTCTTCGGGGGAGGCCGCTTTATTACCTTTTAGTAGTTCAACCGCCGTCTCTTTGCCTTTATAGGAAATAATAGCGCCTGGAAAGACTAATTTCTCCGTGCGTTTCCCCCCTTCGCTGGCATACAGATTCGTGGGCAACAAGCCCTTCTGTTGTAGTTTGTCGATCAGTTTATTTTTTTCGTCAGGAGTGGAAACTGCATCTGGATTGATAAATCGATAGGTGACTCGTTTACCAGCTTCAGCTTGAAACCCATCCAACGTCTCACGAACCGCATTTTCAAGCCGTTTGAAGCCGGGCGGTAAATCACCTGTTAAATAGACATCGACGTGAATGTCGTCTGGTAAGCTGGCTAGGAGCGTCTGTGTGGCTTCTGAAAGCGTGTAGCGTTTCTCCTGGGTTAAATCGAGTCGGAAAAATACGAATGCCGATAGTAAATTGACGGCAATTAATACCGCAACGACAAGAAGTGTGCGTGATACTGCAGATTTCATACGGACTATAACGACGGAACAACATGACCCATATATTTATTAGGTCAGTTTTCATTAATTCAATCGTTGTTCAGGAATACTCGTCAGGTTGATTGCCCTGGCATCATCCTGAGCGGTTTGAGGGGTATCAATTTTTTCGGGCTTAATACCAAGCTCTTTCATAAGCCGATGCTGACGGGCTTCAATGTAGGTTAGCCGAGCCATAATTTGGCTCATTCGAGCATCCTGCTCATCTTGCCGAGCCAGCAAATAAGCCGTTTTTACTTCTAGTTCGTCAAGGCGTTGTTTGTCCCGTTCAGTCATCGGAGTCGATCTGAAAAAAGCGTTGTGAAGGCAAGTTAGTGTTTTTTACTTTCTTGATTTACTAGCTGATTTTATTAGGGTACTTTTTCTTCAAAAAAGACTCTTTAGCGTGAGAGTTTTTAAGAAAAATGGGTCGCCTTAAAATCCGCCACGGTCGTAGAAGCTCCGGCGACGACTCAGCTTAAGCTCTTGTAAAATAGACGACCGTGCCCGCAAATCGAAGGAGTAGTTGCCTGAACGGAAGTTGTTGCCAGAATAGGGCGTCCAGTTGAAGGCCATTTCCCAACAGTGTAGGTCGCGGTTAATACCGATGGTTGTTAGGGTTGGGCTATTGAATTGGAAATCATAGCCCGTATTAATGGTTATTTTCCATTTGGGTGTCAGACTTAGATCTCCTGTGAGGGTCAGCGCTTGCACTACCTGCGAAATCTCAGGCGTTAATTTGGTCAGACCAAACGTATAGCTGACGTTCATCGACCAGGGGACGTTGAAGTCTACATACAATTCCGGATTACTGTTGATGGCCTTCATCGTCGCATCGGACGCATTCGGGCTGGTCTTCTTTTTGTCGGCCTGCTTAGGGGCAAATCGTGCGCTAACATAGGCCTGTAAGTTTGTTAGCCGCAACAGCCCCTGCCCAGCCTGAAATGCATAGAGATTAGGTACCCGGATATACTGCTGATTGATATAAGGTTGATCCGCATTTAAGGCCTGAATTGAAGGCGAGTAGGCGAGGGGTGTTAGCGTACTGGCTGTTGTTGGGAAATAATACTGCGCTGTTCCGCCATACGCCCGATAAGCGTAGGGGTCGAATGTTGATGAAAAATTGAAGCTTATATTCTTGAAAATCTGCGTGTTGGCGCTGACTGAAAGTGGCGACAGCTTATAGTCAGGAGCCAGAAAGTTATAGCTTCCATTGATACTCAGGTTATCAAAAATCGGAATTTTCTTGAAGTCCTGCCCGGATGAGTCACTACGGGTACGCACCTTCATTTCAAGTTGGTTCACAATCCCGAACGAAATGAAAGCCGCCTGCGTGCTTGATGCGCCACTGCTGCTATTTCCGTCGATACCCCGGAATACAGAAATTGTCCGTCGATAGAGAGGTAAATTGGCAAGTGATCCTTTGGCATCCAGCACAAAAAACTGCCCAAAGGAGGGGTTAGTAAAATCGGGTACATAGTTGAACGATATAGAAGGCGCAACTGTGTGACGAATAGCCTCAATACGCTTACCCCGAATAAAGTAAGTGCCATAGAAGCGGGTATTCATGCTAGCGCTGACCGAAAAATTATATGATGGATAAAAGCCGCGTACTGTATCAATCTTTATTGAGTCGTGGCTGGCATTGTAGATTAAATTGGGTTGTAGCTTTTTACTATAAATATTCCCTTGTAGCGAGAAGCCGGGAGTCAGGTTTATGTACCGCAACAACTTTAAGTTTGGTAGCGAAATGGGAATGCTATACCGGGCCTGCACCACGCGGTTTTGCCAGATTCGATTTGAATTCGCCAGACTGAAGGCAATTAAATTAGGATCAGTTTCAACAATACCCAGGCGAAGATTTTGTGCACGTCTGATACTGTCCTGATAGCGTTGAATTGAGTTAATCGTTGTTAAATTGGTAACCACCGGGAAGCCTAAGCCTGTTGTATCGAGCTGCTGCTTAATTGTATTGCTCACAGCAATAGATCCGCTAAGATCTAGCCCTACCCGAAAGCTTTCGTACCAGCGCCCTGTACCACCTTTGAGCGCAAAAGGCGAAATCTGGTTAATTCCAATATTGAAATCCGACGATACATCGGTCTTACCATTTGCCCGAACGCCCGTTACCTGATTCACTTGCCCAAACTGCTGGTTCACACGCACGTTAGCGCCTGCCCGCACGTATTGCCCAAACGTTCGGCTGTATTGCACCGATGAGCCCGCTACGTTGGAAATATAGGACTGGGTGCTATAGGAGTTAAACTGATTATAACTGTTGCTGCTGACGTTGACGTTGGCCGAGAAACTACCCCGCCCGCGTGGCACCGGCGAGTGCGACCAGGTAAATGAAAAGTCATTACGGGGCGTTTGGGTGGTATCAACACGGTCGCCGGAGCGGTTTCGGTTGAACTGAAGATTGACACCTCCGCTATACCGATACCGTTTGTTATAAGCTGATGAAACGCCTAGACCCCAGCTACCGCGGGAATATATTTGTCCTTTAAACTGCAGACCGAGATTTTCACTCACCGCCCAGTAATACCCACCATCGCGCAGATAGAAGCCCCGTCCGTTGGGTTCTTCACCGTATTGTGGAACAATGATACCGGATACACCAATTTCCTTACGTTTGGGAAACGGAAAGAAACCAAAGGGCAATCCAATAGGTAACGGAATCTGATTAATGACCAGATTAAATGGGCCGGCTACAACCTGCTTATTATGAATAACTTTTAGTTTACTGGCATTGATATGGAAGTGGGGTGTTGCCAGATTACAGGTTGTATAAATCGCTTTGCCAATATAGAGATTATCCTCAGCATCTTTCTTGACTGTGGTGCCTCGTATATTACCCTCGCCCTGTTGCGTAACAACGCCCTGAATCCGACCTTTTCTGGACTGGAAATTATACCGAATCTCCTTGGCATCATACTTCCCTTCGCCATCCTGAAAAACAGGCCGACCAATCAGTTTTTTGGCTGTTGAATCGTAGCGACCTTTCGCGTAGACCTCATTCGTTAGGTAATTCAGCCGGATATAGTCAGCTTTGAGTGAAATATCGCCATAGATCACACTGGCATCACCGAACAATTCAACGGTCTGTCCATCTGCGGCATAAATAGTTGAGTCTTTGGCCTGATAGTTGACGGTTGTTTTAAAAGCATCGGGTGCCTGTAGCGAATCGGTCCGGACAGTGTCATTACTGGCAACCTGAGCCGAATCGGCCGGAATGGCTGGTTTGCCCGCGGTAAGACTGGCTGGGCGGGTTGGTTTGGCTTGGCTTTGTCTGGTCGAGTTTACTTTGGATTGGTTCTGCCGTACTACACTTTCCGCCCGGACTATGTTGGGAGAAACAAGACCTGGTTGCACTTTACCCGATGGAATTGATTTTGGCGCTAACTGGGTAATAGCTGGCTTTTTAATCGGAGCGACAGGTGCCTTTTGTACTGAATCCCGGGCTGCAATTCGTATCGGATTCGGGCGAATTAGGATCGGCTTTGGGGAATGAACAAGTGCTGTTGATAGTGGGCGTAATGGTGTAGAAGTAACCTTTATTCGCTTAGGCTGTAATTGTGTGGCCTGAATTGTTTGGGTGGATTCCCGTTGCATGGAATCGGCCAGAACGACCCGTGACGAATCGACATTGATAAATAACGAGGTAGGGGGCTGAACTATATTGCTTAATAGCATAGGCCATTGTACCTGAACCGGCTGAATACCCTTAGGAGTCAATTCCGAAACCTGAATCAACTTTAGGGGCGAGAATCGAACGGAATCACCGGAAGAAATGGCCTGTTGACGTCGTGTTGTGTCGTTTCCAATAGCAGTTGGTACCGTATTCCGATTGTATGGAGTAGGGCTAAGGCGGTTAGGGGCTGAATATTTTTGATTAAGCTCCCGTTCCAGGTCACTTTCCTGAGGAACTGCCGCAGGGGTGGTTTGTGAACTCGGAGCGGTTGTTACTGATGGTTTAGTTCTCTTCCGGGTTGACGGTTTAGCCTGCCCCAACGCATTAAACGTCCAGAATAGGCAGACAAGGCTGAGAGCAGCCTTTATACATATTGGTCGTGTGCGTGAGAACCACAAAATAAAGTATGCTTTTTTCAGGGTTATTAAAAAAATTATATTTGCCAAAAGTCCGTTAAGTCTATGGCATACAAAGGTATCCACGAACAAGTTATCCTACTACCGGTTTGAAACGATTTAGGCTGTTAAAAATTATTAAACCCATGAACCTGCCGGCTCCCGGAATAATGACAACTTTGGTTTTGGCAGTAGTTCCTTTACTGGCCTTAACCACACCTAATTTGCTATTGTCTGATCTAACGCAGGACACCGTGCGTCGGGGTGGATCGCAAGATACTGAAACAACCGCACCGGCTGAAAATGCTCCTAATCAACTCCGTACGATTGTACTCGATGCGGGCCACGGCGGCAAAGATCCTGGTACGCATGGTCGTTACGCCAAAGAAAAAACGATTAATCTGGAGTTAATTCTGCAATTAGGGCGGAAAATTAAGGAGAACCATCCAAATGTTCGGGTTATTTATACGCGTTCATCCGATCATTTTGTTGATTTATATGAACGGGGGGCTATTGCTAACCGGAACCGAGCCGATCTGTTCATCTCCATTCATTGTAACGCCAGCCCGTCAAGCAGCCGGGTCTATGGTACCGAAACTTACACACTGGGGCTCCACAGGACCCAAAGCAACCTGGATGTAGCCCGACGCGAAAATGCGGTTATTTTACAGGAAAAGAATTACGAGCAGACCTATAAAGGCTTTAACCCAAACTCACCTTTAGCGACAATCATGCTGGCCAATTACCAGCATGCGTTCATTGCCAGCAGTATTAGTTTTGCCGAAAAACTGGAACGTAGTTTCCGCTCCAATGCCAATCGTAAAAGCAATGGGGTAAAGCAGGCCGGTTTTATTGTTCTCTGGAAAACCACGATGCCCAGTGTACTGATCGAAAGCGGTTACCTCACTAATCGGGAAGAGGAAGACTATTTACGCTCAGAAGAGGGGCAGGATGAAATGACCGATGCGATTTATAAAGCATTTGAACGATACAAACAGGAAATTGAAGCGGGTGGGTAGGTAGATAGTAAAATGAGTGGAGTAGGTGGAGTGAGTCCAATAATCGGAACTCACTCCACCTACTCCACTCATTCCACTTAATTTACCACTCCACGAAATTCCCTAGCTTCTCGGGACAAACAGGCCCGAAAGTTGGTTATACCTCCAACCAGATCGGTTGGCACGGCCCGTTGGGCGGTCACCTTCACACAACACATGAAAGTTTCGCAGGAAGTAAAAGTAGGTTTATTGGCTGTCGTTTCCCTAACGATGTTCTACTTTGGGTTTCGATTTCTGAAAGGATCCGATTTCTTTAACTCAACGAATAAATACCAGGTTATTTACGATAATATTGATGGACTGGTTGCCTCTAATCCAGTTAGGATCAATGGATTATCGGTAGGTCGGGTTAAAAGTATTGAGATTTTACAAAATCAGGGTAATAAGCTGTTAGTTACGGTAGAGCTAAAAAAAGACATTCGTGTTACGAAAGGATCAAGAGCTAGCCTGGTAGACGATGGGCTATTGGGGGGGAAATTGATTCAGCTTACCGTAAATTCTGGAGCACCCGACCTTGAGGATGGAGGTATGCTGGTGGCGGCTAAAGAAACGGGCCTTTCGGCGCTGATTAAAGAAAAAACGCTACCCGTTCTTAACAATGTAGATTCGCTGACGTATCAACTTAACCGCGTTGTGAAGCAGTTTGATCAAACAGGTGTTATGCTGAACCAAACGCTCCGAAGTGCCGATGCTGGCGTAAAAACCCTGGATTTAACTATTGCCGAAAACCGGGCCGGTTTAAAAGCGACGCTTGCTAGTGTAAGCCATTTGGCAGCCTCTTTAGTGGAAACCGAAAAGCAACTTAAACCGATTCTGGCTAAAGCCGATACATTTGCCGATTCGCTACAGGGTTTGCAGTTGAAACAAACCTTGGCAACGGTCAATAAAACAGTTGAAGGCTTACAGCGAATACTAACGGATGTCAACAACGGACGTGGTTCGTTAGGAAAACTGACCTCCGATGAAGCGCTCTACAGCAATGTGAATAATACGGCTGCCAGTCTCGAAAAGTTATTAACCGACCTACGTGAGAATCCGAAACGGTACGTTCAGTTTTCGCTCTTTGGCCGGAAAGAAAAACCTTACGTAGCACCTGCAGCTAGCACAACGATTACAACCGTTATTCCAGCCGATTCGACGAAAAAATAATGTCTGGGCCAAGCACTAGCTTGGCCCTTTGCGTTTTACAATGAACTCTATCCAATCCCTTCTCGACGAACTCGCCCAACGAACTGCCCAAACCCAATTGGGTGGCGGACCGAAAAAAATTGACGACCAGCATCGGAAGGGTAAACTAACCGCTCGCGAACGTATTGCCTACCTCACCGACTCAGATAAGCCGTTTGTTGAAATTGGTTTGTTCTCCGGCGAAGGCATGTATGCCGAACATGGTGGTTGTCCGTCGGGGGGAGTGGTTTTGGGTATTGGGTATGTGTCAGGTCGGCAGTGTGTCATTGTGGCTAACGATGCCACAGTGAAAGCTGGAGCCTGGTTTCCGATCACGGCTAAAAAGAACCTCCGTGCGCAGGAAATTGCGATGGAGAATCGCCTGCCAATTATTTATCTCGTTGATAGCGCGGGCGTGTATCTACCCTTGCAGGATGAAGTTTTCGCTGATAAAGAACATTTTGGCCGGACGTTTCGTAACAACGCCCATTTATCCGCGATGGGTATTTTGCAGGTTGCGGCTATTATGGGCAGTTGTGTAGCGGGTGGCGCTTATTTGCCCATCATGTCTGACGAAGCCCTGATTGTGGAAGGAACGGGTTCTATTTTTCTGGCCGGGCCTTATTTGGTAAAAGCGTCCATTGGGGAAGATGTAGACGCCGAAACGCTTGGCGGAGCCAACACGCATACCGACATTTCGGGTGTTGTGGACAATAAATATCCCGATGATAAAAGCTGTTTAGACGCTATCAAGCGTATTTTTGATAAACTCGGCCATCATGAAACGGCTGGCTTCGACCGTATCGAGCAAACCCCTCCTGTTAAAAATCCCAATGAAATCTACCAAATCCTGCCCGCCGACCGTGTTAAACCTTACGACATGCAGGAAATTGTGGATAGACTTGTGGACAACTCCGCGTTCGATGCCTATAAGCCGGGTTATGGCCAGTCACTCCTGTGCGGCTATGCCCGAATCGATGGGTGGGCTGTGGGGATTGTAGCTAATCAGCGCAAAGTGGTGAAGGCCAAAGGCCGGACAGGCCAGCCAAGCGAGATGCAAATGGGCGGAGTCATTTACGGCGATGCCGCCGATAAAGCCGCCCGGTTTATTATGAACTGCAATCAGAAACGGATTCCGCTCGTGTTTTTACAGGATGTCTCGGGCTTTATGGTAGGTAGCCGTGCTGAACAGGGCGGTATTATTAAGGATGGTGCCAAAATGGTTAGTGCAATGGCCAATTCCGTCGTTCCGAAATTTACCGTCGTTGTAGGAAATAGTTATGGCGCAGGTAATTACGCTATGTGTGGAAAAGCCTATGATCCACGCTTGATGCTAGCCTGGCCTACGGCACAAATGGCCGTAATGAGTGGCGCTTCTGCTGCCAAGACCCTACTTCAGATTCAGGTGGCTGCTCAAAAAGCGAAGGGCCAGCCTATGACGTTGGAGGAGGAACAAGCCCAATTGACCAAAATCACGGATCAATACAACGCACAGCTATCTCCTTATTATGCAGCCGCCCGGCTCTGGGTCGATGCCATTATAGACCCGCTTCAAACCCGACAAATTCTTTCGGAAGGAATTGCTGCTGCTAACCACGCACCAATCACAAAGCCGTTTTCGGTGGGTGTCATTCAAACATAATTTTTAAATTCAACTGAAAATTCTATTTCCCGCGAGCGCTTTTTACCTCATCGGTTGTAACGGCATCGGCTCTGTTGCCAAAATTGCTTCGTATATAAGTCAGCACATCCGCGATTTGTATGTCTGTCAGAAAATCGTGGGCGGGCATGGCGTTGTCATACATATCTCCTTCAATTTCCTGCCCCTGCAATCCTTTCAGCACTACATTAATAAGCCGGGTTTTATCGCCTAATACCCAGTCTGTACCGCGTAAGGGCGGGTTCAGGTTGGGTACGCCAGAGCCGTTTGCCTGATGACAGGTTAGGCAATTTTGTTCATAAATAAGCTGACCAGGCGCTTTGATAGCTACAGCCGCCGGTTTGTGTATTGGCTTAACCGCAGGCTTTTTGGTCTGTGCGTTAGCAGTTGAAAGCGTAAACAAAGCCAGGAGGATTGTCCAATAAATCGTAAACCGTAATTCGTTCATTATCAATTTATTTACTTTTTCCATTTTAGGGTATTCAACAAATGCAGAATGTCTTTGCGAATGTATTGAATAACCGGTTGCAACGAGTCATTTTCAGTCGCCGTGTTAAAATACAGTGCTCCGCGTAGAAAATGGGTTGTTGAGTCCGTCGTGACGAACTGAACCTGACTGGGAACCTCGCCCGATAAATCAATAACACTCGCTTCCAGACCCGACTTTAAGCGGAGTTTCCGCTGTTCAATTGCATAGGCTTTTATATTATGACGGGCAGCCAGTTTGTAGGAGTCTTCGAGCATGGCCCGCAGTCGGTTCACATCGTTGTGAATCGGCTTATAGGTTAGTTGAACACTGGCATGAAAGGTTGGGTAATTGATAAAAATCCAGTCACGTTCTGCTCTGGCGAATGTATCCGGTAAAATCCGGGCGATTTTGTTGTACTCGAACTGATACGGGTGCGTGGGATCAATGAGTGTGTAGCTCGGCGTAGGTAAGTCCAAACGTGGAAAACCCTTAGGTTTTGGAACATAGTTGTCGGATGAACTGCTACCACAGGCAGTAAGCAGCAAACCAATGATAAGAGCGATTGAATACTTCTGCACCAGCGTTTTTTGTCATGCTGACGAAGGAAGCATCTTCGGTAGCTATAAACAGAAAACAAAGCCGCCGAAGATGCTTCCTTCGTCAGCATGACAAAAAAGAAAACGAAAAAGCCCAGCGTTTTGGTGCCAGGCTTTTTAGGTATTCGGCAATTTCAACTAGGCGTTTACATCTTCTAGTTCTTCCTTCAGAACTGGTTCGCCCATCAACGTTGCGAATCGATTGATATTGAATGTAGGTTCAAACCAGACTTCTCCCATAACCGGATGCTTCACTGGCACGTCGGGATTCTTGATCTCGTTCAATAAAATGCCCGTTTCGCCAGTGGTATGACGTTTCACCTGTCGAACCGTGTACATTTTGTCACGCTTGGGCGTTTGCACACCAAACTCCGCGTAAAACGCCAGTACGGGTGCCGGAAAATTGTCGTTCGTGCAAATAACTTCCATTTAAACCGGGATTTATTTGATTTGACTGATTAACATGATTATTGACAAAAATGTCTTAAATCATTCAAATATTATTTGGTTACCAGACAATCAAGAAAATCATTTAAATCCTGAAAATCCCGGCGGGGCCGCCCGTGTGGTTTAGACTAACCTTCAAACAAATTCCCCAACTGTCCCAGTACGGAACCGCCTTCCTTATGACCTTGTGCACTATAAGGGGCTAGTCGTTGTACCAGTTTAGAAATTGGCATCGACTGAATCCAGACTTTACCCGAGCCACGCAACGTAGCCAGAAACAATCCTTCCCCACCAAACACCATGCTCCGAAGGCCACCCGCCCGTTGAATGTCAAAATTGATACTGGGTTCAAAACCAACTACGCAGCCAGTGTCTACCCGTAAGGTTTCATTATTAAGTGTTCGCTCTATAACCACACCCCCAGAATGAATGAAGGCCATCCCATCACCCTGCACTTTTTCGAGAATGAAGCCCTCTCCGCCAAAGAAGCCAGCTCCTAAACGCTGGTTGAACTGAATACTTAGCTTCGTGCCCAGAGCTGCGCATAAAAAGGCATCTTTCTGAACAATGAGGGTATTGCCATAAATGTTTGCCAGATTGACAGCCATGATCGTACCCGGATAGGGAGCGGCAAAGGCTACTTTCTTTTTGCCAACACCCCGGTTTGTGAAGTGGGTCATAAATAAGGACTCACCCATAACCATACGCGAACCCGCTTGAAGCAGTTTACCCAGAAAACCCTGGTCGGGCTGCGAGCCATCGCCCATTTTGGTTTCGAAGGTGATGCCATCTTCCATAAACAGCATGGAGCCCGCTTCGGCAATAACGGTTTCGTTGGGGTCTAGTTCGATTTCTACAATCTGGATGTCTTCACCAATGATTTTGTAGTCAATTTCGTGAGAATACATGCTGAGCGTCGTTAGTGGTTATCGGTTAGATATCGCTAGTTGGTTGGAGCGATTATTAGTGAACGAAAACTACGGAAACTCGACCATTCCATAAATAGTTTTTCTGACAAACGGTACAAAAAAAGCCCGACCGGGCATTTTAACGGGTCGGGCTTTTAGCGTTGATTGATGTCGTCTGGCAAATCATTGTCTGACTCGTCAAAGAGTTGATCGTCATCCACATCATCGTCTTTCTCGTCAGGTTCAGGATCACCTTTCAGATTCAGGTCGGTACGATGGCGAAGTTTTTTATCATCTACCGTTTTGTTCAGAAACTGGTTGATTCGATCAATATCAAAACTCGTCGTGATTTCGCCGAATGAGTTAATCTGAATATCGAAGCCTTCAAGTTCCTTGTGAACGCGTGGCTTGTCGTTTTCATCGGGATTCGTTTTTTTCTTTGCCATGTCTCAAGGATGTATGATATATGAGGTATGATATATTTTATAGAGTGCGATTTTGCTTCTTGGTCAGGATTATACTCTTGATGATTTTAAGTAAGGCTTCGGCATCTGCATATATAGAACTAAATTGCTTTTCGTCAAGATAGTCTGTTGCGTTTAACAACTCCAACCAGTAACATGTTTCGTCGCATTCTTTTTGAGCAATACCCAATTTATGAATGAAGTCAGCGTCCGATTCTGCATTATAACCTTCACGGATATTAGCTCCCACTGATGTGCCACTCCTGATCAATTGTCGACTTAGAATCGTTTCTCGTTTTGTTTTTCGAAGGTATTGTTCCAGCCTAATAATACGTATTGCAAATGCAAAACTTTTGTCTTTAGTGAGATTAGATTTTTGAGTCATAATGTATGATGTAGGCTTAAGTGAAAAATGGATACTTAAACATACATCATACATTCTATATCATACATCATACGGCTATCTTCAAGATCTCCAGCGCTTTCTCTAAGCGTCCAATTGTTTCGTCTTTGCCGATGATTTCCATGGTTAGCATCAGATCGGGGCCTGCGCCGGAGCCCGTAAGGGCCAACCGCATGGCCTGCATAATTTTTCCCTGTTTGATACCTGCCTGCTGCATTGTATCAGACAATGTGTGTTTGATCGTATCAGCCAGGAATTCACCGTCAAATGACTGTAATGCATCGCGAAAAACAGTTACGGCTTTTACTGCATCAGCATTCCATTTGGCCGTTACAATAGCTTCGTCATAGGCTATTGGCGCATTGAATATCGTCCCGGCCTCAGTAAATATTTCGTGGGCAAAATTGACCCGACCTTTCAATAAAGCCGCAATTTTCTCTGCTTTTTCTATTGAGCAGACAAATCCGGCTTTTTCGGCCTGTTGCTGAACAGTAGGTGCCAGGTCAGTATTTGACTGCTGACGAATGTACTGATGGTTGAACCACTGCGCTTTCTGAATGTCGAAACGGGCCCCTGCTTTATGAACCTGGGTGAGGTCGAAGCTGGCAACGAGTTCGTCCATCGAAAACAACTCCTGCTCGGTGCCTGGGTTCCAGCCGAGTAGGGCTAGAAAATTAATGGTCGCTTCGGGTAAGTAGCCATCTTCGCGGAAACCCCGCGCTACTGTTCCGGTAAATGGATCAGTCCATTGTAGGGGAAAAATCGGAAAACCACCGAGATCAGCATCGCGCTTGCTGAGCTTACCGTTGCCTTCTGGTTTGAGCAACAACGGTAAGTGGGCAAACTGGGGCATTGTATCTTCCCAACCTAAATACCGGTATAGCAACACATGGAGCGGAGCCGAGGGTAACCACTCTTCACCCCGAATGACGTGCGTAATGCCCATCAGATGGTCGTCTACGATATTGGCTAAGTGATAGGTTGGCAACCCGTCGGATTTCAACAGCACTTTATCGTCGATAGCCGACGAGTGAACATTGACCCAACCCCGAATGATATCGTTAAGCCGGACTTCTTCTTTCCGGGGTGTTTTTAGTCGAATCACGTAGGGCTCACCAGCATCCATACGAGCACGAACGTCCTCAGGCTTTAAGGTCAGGGAGTTACGCATTTGCATGCGGGTAATGGCATTGTATTGTGCGGCTGGTGCGTTAGCTTCTTCCAGCCGTTTGCGCATGGCGTCCAGCTCTTCGGCTGTATCGAAAGCGTAATAGGCTTTACCTTCGTTAATCAATCGCTGGGCTTCTTTCTGGTAAATTTCCCGACGCTCCGATTGGCGGTAGGGGCCATCTGGACCTCCTACGCCCTGACCTTCATCGATTTGAATGCCTACCCAGCGTAGCGATTCGAGAATATAATCTTCGGCTCCCGGCACAAAACGATTCTGGTCGGTATCCTCAATACGAAGAAGCATCTTGCCGCCCATTTTTCGGGCGAACAGGTAATTATAAAGCGCAGTACGCACCCCGCCAATATGCAGCGGGCCGGTTGGGCTGGGCGCGAAACGAACGCGAACGGGTTTTGACATAATTTTGTGAGGGGGAGGAAAGGCAGGAAGGGGAGAAAAGGACAAAAGGGAATACAACTATAACCCTTCTCTCTTTTTCTTCCCTTTTCTACCCCTCCTCCCTTTCCTCCTTTTTTATTAAACAGCAATTACCGAAATTTCAACATTAACATCTTTAGGTAGGCGGGCTACTTCAACCGTTTCGCGAGCAGGTGGTTCGCTGGTGAAGAACTGACCATAGACTTCGTTAATAGCAGCGAAATTATTCATGTCCTTCACGAAAATGGTGGATTTAACCACGTTGGTATAATCCAGACCAGCAGCCTTCAAAATAGCCCCGATGTTCTCCATGACCTTTTGTGTTTCAGCCTTAATATCGCCTTTGGGGGCCAGGTCGATGGCAACTTGGCCAGAAACGAACAGGATTCCCGTGCCGGCGGCTACATTTACTTTAACCGCCTGACTGTAGGGACCAATGGGTTCAGGGGCTTGTTCGCTATAAACAATTTGTTTGCTCATGGTTTGTAGTATTGACTGCCAAAGTTACCACTAAACCCCGGATGGTCGAAAATTACGCCATTATCTTCACGAAAAAACGATGGCTGACCTGCGTAAACCAGCCGCTTACTACTTATGTCCTCCTGGAAAGATTTTTTAGTATCTGCATCAACTGATGTTGAAACCCAGTTCGATCGACTCAAAACCCGGCTCTTTGGGCGGCTCGATGCCGAAAAACCCTACCGGATTATTTACTATCGTGGCTTTGGGAGCCCGTCGGAAGTTTTTCTGAAAGGCCGCGTTTTACGTCAGCGCGATTTAAGCACACCCAGCGACCGGGATACGTTCTGGCAAAATCTACTGGCTACCTATCAACGCTTCGGAAGTGATGAAGTGGAAGGTGTTACCGTGCGTGTTGAAGCTTTTGGTCTGGCACACACGACCATAACGGATAAGGAAGGCTACTTTGAGGTGACTATTAACCCTCCGAACGATTTACCGGCCGGTCGGGTATGGTTTCCCGTTCGTTATTCGCTGGAGGGCGTTTTACAGCCTGATACGAAGGAAACGTCAGAGAATCAATCTGTTGTTAAAGATGGTTATCTGATGATTTCCCCACCATTTAGTCAGTTTGGTATTATCTCCGACATCGACGACACCGTGCTCGTGACCGATGCTACAAACTTACTCCAAACGGCACGACTTACGTTTTTAGGAAACGCCTACACCCGCTTGCCCTTTGCGGGAATAGCCGCGTTTTATCGGGCATTACAAAGTGGTCCTGTTACTACGTTGTTCAATCCGATTTATTATGTATCGAGCAGTCCCTGGAATTTATATGACCTTCTGGTTGATTTTTTTCGGATTCAGGGGATTCCGAAAGGACCGATTTTTCTCCGCGATTTTAGCATATCGCCCACGTTTTTATTGCCAGAGGGACACCATGTGCATAAGCTAGCCATGATTCGGAAAGTATTGGACGTGAACCCGCAGTTGCCGTTTGTACTCATTGGGGATAGTGGTCAGCAGGATCCCGAAATTTATACACAGATTGTACGCGAAAACCCGGGCAGAATTCGGGCTATCTATATTCGCGATGTATCGGAAGACCGACGCGACGAAACCGTTCGGGCACTCATCCAAACCACAGAAGCCTACCATGTTCCTATGCTGCTGGTGTCCGACACGGTAGCGGCTGCTGAACACGCAGCCTCGCTGGGATTGATCGACCCCGATACCATTCCCGAAATCCGGGCCGACCGACGGGCAGATACTACTGGTCAGGCATAATCCTGACTACTCATGACCATTTATTCAAAACTTTTCCTTCTTCACGCAACCCTTTTTTACGATAGCCCGTATTGCCAACTGAACCGGTTCAACTGTTCTTTTTCTCATTTTAAACACAGTTGATAGAATGAAGCCTTACGTGTACATGAATCGCCTGGCCTTGCTGACTACTTTAGTTGTAGTGACATTGCTGAGCTGCAAAGACGAGGAAAATCCGACTACGGTATCTTCGGTAGCGATAGGAACAACCACCCTTGGAAACGTGCTGACCGGCGAAGGTGGTAAAACGTTGTACTTTTTTGCGCCTGATGTGGCTGGTGATGCGAATTGCTCCGGTACCTGCAAGGACAACTGGCCCATATTTTACCAGGAAACCCTGACACTGGGTAACAATCTGAAAGCTGCGGACTTTGCGACGATTACCCGCGCTGATGGAGCTAAACAGACAACCTACAAAGGGTGGCCACTTTATTACTTTAAAAATGACGCGAAAGCAGGGGATGTAGCGGGCGAGAATGTAGGCAACGTGTGGATGGTAGCCAAGCCAAACTATACGGTGCAGCTTGCATCCCGACAACTAGTTGGTAGTGACGGCAAAAGTTATACATTTGACACAAAAGAGGGTACTGGGAATTCGCTGTTTTTGACGGATAGCGTTGGACGTACGCTGTATGCATTCGCTTTCGACAAAAACAATAAAAATAACTATACCAAAGCCGATTTTAGTAATGATGGAACCTGGCCAATTTTCGTAACATCATCCACATTAGGAGAGATTCCTTCTGCGCTTAAGAAAACGGATTTTGCAACGATTACGGTTTTTGGCAAAACACAACTTACGTATAAAGGCTGGCCGCTCTATTATTTTGGTTCCGATAACGGACAGAGAGGCAGTACCAAAGGAGTGAGTTTCCCAAAACCAGGAGTATGGCCGGTCGTAAATGCTACGTCGGTGAATGCTCCGAATTAGTGAACGGGTTATCTTTTTGGGTAAGGTTCAGCACCTGACAGACGACCCTTGGGGCTAACCCGAAACCGAGAACCCATAGACTGAATTACTTTGTCCAACGCTCCTAACATACCGGCTTTAACCGACATTTTGGCGGGTTGTCTGCGCAACCACCGGCAAAGTCAGGAAATGCTTTACCGGCAGTTCTACGGGTATGCCATGAGCGTTTGTCTGCGTTATGCACCTACTCGTGATGGGGCGCTGGAAGTGTTGAATGATGGTTTCCTAAAAGTCTTTACACGACTGGATCAGTATGATTCTGCGCAACCGTTTAAAGGCTGGCTTCGACGTATTCTGATCAATGCGGCTATCGACCATTATCGACAGGAGGTGCGTCATCAGCACGACGATGTTGAAAAAGCCGAACAAGTGGTTGCTTCGGAATCGGCGGATGCCTTAAGCCAGCTGTCTTACGAAGAATTATTAGGCTACGTTCAACGTTTATCTCCGGCCTATCGGCTGGTCTTTAATTTATATGTTATGGATGGATTTACGCACGAAGAAATCGCCGGTCAACTCGGTATTTCGGTAGGTGCGTCGAAATCGAACCTGGCTCGGGCGCGCGAAAATCTGCGCCAACTATTGAAACACATAAACTACGATGAGTATGCCAGAGCTAACCGATGACCAATTGGACGGGCTCTTCAGAAAGTCGGTTGAAGAGTTCGATACCCCGTTCGATCCGGCAGCCTGGCAGGATATGAAAGCCCGCCTGGATGCCAACGACCGCACCACGCCCAGCGGTGCATTGATTTGGAAAAATCTGCTCCGTTGGGGCCTGCCTGTTGCACTGCTTATGCTGTTGACAGGTGGCGGTTGGTTTATTTACCGAAAAGCGAATCCTGGTACGGCCACTACCTCAGTGCAAAAAGTAGCAGAAGCCAGGGCAAAAGAAACTACTATAGCTAAAGGAGTGCATCAGTCCGCAACGCCCCAATTAGCCGAAACGCAGCGCCCCACAGAACTAACAACCAGTTCTCCCGAACCTATGGTTAGCGAAGTTGGGCCGTCGGCTAATCGGGCGGAATCGGCTAAGGAGACTACTCGCGAAGTAGGGGAGTCAGCTGAAAATCCTCTTCGCAACGTTGAGAGGTCAGCCAATAAACCGGGTAGCCTGGAAACTAGTGTTGAAAAATCGGAGATGTCGAAGCCGACTGGGCTAAGCAAGTCTACTAGAACGGCACTGGCTAGGAAGTTGACTAAGACTGTAGTTGCAACGAAATCCATACCATCGTCGTATAAGTTGGCATCTGGCCGGAACCGGACCAAGCGAATGCGATCTGATTCGGAGCTAGTAGGGGCAATGAACTCTGAAGAAAAAACGAACCGCCTAAGTAGCGTACCGCTGGCTAGAAGCAGAACCTCTATTCGAAAGCTTCGGAAGCAGCGGAATGCCAGCCAGGACCTAGTGGTGCTTTCGGCAACGGGCTATACTGGTTCGCCAATGCCATCGTTTACAAAGCGATCAGGTATAGACAGACTGAAAGTCGCCCAATCTACTGGGTTGATGTTAACCGGTAGTCCATTCTCGCCTGGATCAGAAGAAGCTACTTCTGTGCTGTTGCCAGCTGTAAATGAGTTATCAGTCCGCCCGGCACGTTGGCCTAAAAATCTGGCCTTCACCGGTCGGCTTGTTGAGCCTTATACCGATACAACCGCACAGCGAGTGGTTTCCAACGCATCAATACCCGTACAACGTGGACTGAGTGTTCGGTTTGTAGTAGCGCCGGATTTAAGTACTATTGGCTTAAAAAACTTTACCCGTCCTGGTACAAATGTGGGCCTATTGCTGGAGTATCGGCTGGCGTCTCGCTGGAGTATTCAGGTGGGGGTGATTAAGAGTACGAAAGTATATAAGGCGCTTCCAAGCGAATACAATGCACCAACGACTTGGTGGCAGCCGCCAATGAAGTCGCCAGATCTGGTTGATGGTCGTTGTAACATGTTCGATATCCCGATCAATATTCGCTATGATGTTGTTATAAAGCCTCGATCAGATGGGCGGTTACCTGACCGCTGGTTTGTGAGCAGTGGCGTAACAAGCTATATCATGAAGCAAGAGGAATACTATTACACATATCCGGCTCATACATATAACCAGCCAACTGAGTATAGCCCTTCTGGTGGTAATACAGGTGGCTATCGCTTCAGCAATCTGAACCTGTCATTTGGTTATGAACGGTCCTTTAGCCGACGATTATCATGGCAGGTGGAGCCGTTTATGAAGGCACCCCTCAAGGGAGTAGGCTTTTTTAAAGTTAACTTACTAAGTACCGGCGCATTTTTCTCTCTCCGCTATAAATTATGAGTAACACGTTTACGTATGATAGTCTACGGGAGGCTATTAATTAATGTACCTACATGAAAACGAACAACCAAATGAAAAGCAATCCAACAGCCGAGCAGATGAACCGCGGAGAGTTTATTCGTAGTCTTGGTATGAGTAGCGCAGCGCTTATGGCATTTTACTGCATGGGAACCGGACTAACCGCCTGCTCAAAAAGTAGTGATGATGTTACGCCGGGCGGTACGGTAGTAACGCCGGCGGCTGGGGTAACCGGTAATGCAGATGCCTCCAAAGGGGCCATTAGCTTTACGGTTGACCTGACCAACTCAAATTACAGCAAGCTAAAAACAGCAGGGCAGTACGCTATAATTGGGAGCCTGATTGTGGCTAAAAGCAAGAGTGGCTCATTCGTTGCACTTTCGAAAACATGTACGCATGAAGGGACAGAAGTTCAGTATCGGGCCGCGCAGGACGATATCTATTGCTCTAATCATGGCTCTGAATATAGCCTAACGGGGGCTGTGGACGTTGGTCCGGCTACGAAGGCATTGACGCAATACAAAACATCCCTCAGTGCAGATGGGAATACCCTAACAGTGACTGCCTAACAACTAAATTTTGCTCGATGAAGTACATTCATTTTGCCGTGCTCCTGTGGCTCGGGATCGGTTTAGCCCGAGCCCAGGATTCGACGGCCGTTCGTCGGGATACCGTTATTGCGCCGACAACAGACGCATCCGCTAACGACCTACTGGCTGGTCTGACAGACTCGACTGAAACGCAAGCCCTGTTGCCCCATAAAATGATTTTTACGCAGCGGGCGTTTTGGGGCCCCAAAGGCTTGCTACGAACCATGAAGATCGCTCCGTTAACATCGGAAGGGCGTGTGCATGAACTGAAAGTTCGACGTACAATGCTCGTGGCGCACCAGATTGGTGGATTTATAACGTTAGCAGGCTTTGTAGCTCAGGGATTACTGGGGGCGAAACTCTATAATGCCAAAGGACAGGATTACGTCGATATAAAGAAATGGCACGAACGGTCGGCTACGTTTATCAACGTTACCTACGGAACTACCCTGGCGTTGTCGCTCACAGCACCTCCACCTGTGGTGGGAGCTAAAAAGGGATTCACGTCGATCAAGCTGCATAAGTATCTGGCTGTTGTGCATTTGACAGGTATGGTGGCGACGAATATTCTGGCCCATATGATTGAGAATAATCCAGACCTGAAACCAATCCATCGGGCGGCTGCTTACACCACATTTGGCGCATACGCAGCTTCGATAGTTTCTTTAACATTCTAAGACCATGAAATACACAGGGAAGTATGGCTTCTGGATAGCCATCGGGATTCTCTTTGCCTTTACTTCGGTACCGATGGCCAAGCGTAAGATAATGGCTGATAAAGCCTTGTCGACGGTCACGTATTCGGCCAAGCATCCACTCCATAAGTGGGATGGCGTGAGTAAAGATGTAAACTGTGCAATCATCTATAATGATGATACGAAACAGCCCGAAAATGTAGCGGTTTCCATAAAAGTAGCGTCATTCGATAGCGACAATAACAACCGCGATTCGCACGCGATGGAAGTACTTGAAGGGCTCAAATACCCCAACGTCACCTTTGTTAGTTCGGATATTAAAGCGGGAGAAAATGGTGCCTTGACCGTGAAAGGTACATTAACCTTTCATGGTGTAGCTAAACCGGCTACACTCCAGGCAACTCGCAAAGACGCGGGTGGAAAAATGACCCTAACAGGTGAGTTCCCCGTTAATATGAGCGATCATAATATTGAGCGGCCATCGTTAATGGGTATGAAAACCGAAGATGCTATGGTGCTTAAGTTTGATGTGGTTTTTGGGCTGTAGTTAAACAAGTAAGCAGAATTATATTGAATGATATAGGGTATGACCCCATTGGGACCACAAAGTGAGTTAATCTCAATTGGCGTGGCTATCTGTCGGACGAGAGGTTAAAATCAATGTAGAGCAAGTCAAACTTTTTTTGAAAGAGTACAGGATTTACAGGATATTTTCTAGGAGATGTCCAGTAAATCCTGTACTCGTTTCTGAGCGAGGTTGACTTGTTCGTACATTGAACCTAACACATGATACCATACGCCTACATGAGAAAAATAGTTGTACTTCTTCTTGCTCTAGTATCTATTCCAGCCACTGCTCAAAAGCAATTTTCTTCCAAACAGATTCAGGAATTCGATGCCTACGTAGAGGCTGTTCGTAAACAATGGGAGGTTCCTGGTTTATCGATCACCGTCGTTAAAGACAATAAAGTACTTTTCAAGAAAGGCTACGGCGTTCGTGAATTGGGCAAGCCTGATCTCGTTGATACCCAGACATTATTTGCCTGTGCTTCGACAACAAAAGCCATGACTGTTGCTCTGATGGGTATGCTGGTGGATGAAGGGAAACTCGCTTGGAACGATCCCGTTTCCAAGTATTTACCCGAACTACAGTTGTATGACCCCTATGTAACCCGGGAGCTAAAAATTCGTGATTTACTCATTCATGACACCGGTATCGGCAGCACCGATTTTATGACGGGAGCCATGACCATTCCGGCTAATGAAATGTTTCGACGGATGGTTATGGTAAAGCCGAGTTACCCGTTTCGGGCCGGGTTTGCTTATCAGAATACGTTTTATTCCGCTGCCGGGCGTATAATCGAACGGATTGCCGGAAAGACCTGGGCTGAATTTCTGAAAGAACGAATCTTTACGCCCCTGGGAATGGACCGGACTGCCCCTAAGCGCGGCTACATTAAGGATGATAATCTAACCAAACCCCACTACAACATCAACGATACCATTCGGGTCATTGAATACGGTGCTGATAGCGAAATTGGCTCTGCGGGTGCAGTCTGGTCATCGGCAGATGATATCAGCAAATGGGTAATCTGTATGCTCGA